>CAZYQV010000053.1:0-3164 GCA_964649775.1 uncultured Rikenellaceae bacterium | reverse complement strand
ATCGGCCAGCTCAGGAAAGCGTTTCTCCAGCTCGATCAGCTCGTGCATCAGCGTGTCATACTCAAAGTCGCTGATCAGCGGCTTGTTGAGCACATAGTATTGGTAGTTGTGCTTCTCCAGCTCCCGGCGGAGCCGTGCGATCCTTTTCCTGGCCTCTTCCTTTGTCATAGATATCTCTGCTTTTGGTAAAACACGTTAGCGAAATTACACAAAATCCCCCACACTTGCATGCCCGGATGCCTCCGCATTGCCCCGCCCGTATTTGCAAGATTATCAATAGGATAACCTGTCAAAGGGTCACAAGTTTGAAACTACTTATATCAAAGTAGATATTTAAAAATCTTGTAATAGCAAGAGTAACAGGATATTAATAAAGTATAACTACGTAGCATACTACGTAGTTCACTACGTAGCTGTAATTGTCTTGGTGAGGGCATTGGTTGTTATAATCAGCGAAATACTTTGTTCACGCAAAGACCGCAGAAACGTGTAGTTGTCCACATTCATTTGAATAGGATGATCTTCGGGGTTAGGAGGGCCGTGTAGTTTGTGTCTGTAAGCAAAGGATGGTCTTAAAAAAATCCTTTCAAAATGATGCCTACCAGATATCCGGTGTAATTACCGATGATATAGCCCCAGATCCCTACCAACAACGAGGGGATGACCAACGCGTTCCATCTCTTGGCCTTGGCGATGGCTACCCCGTTCATCGGTCCGCCTGATGTCACAATGGCTGCCAGCACAAGTTCTTCCAGCTCAAACCTGAACAATTTTCCCAGGGAGAATGTTGTTATGAAATTGAATGCCAGTATGACTGCACAGAAAAGCAGCATGACCGGTGCCTCAAAGATCACCGTTTTCAGGCTGGCAGGAACACCGATGAGGACGAAGAAAAGAAATATAAAGAAGACACCCAGTTCATTGTTGCCATTGATCCTCCCTGCAAATCGCGGGAAAAGGATCGGGAACAACATGGAAAAGGTCGTCAGAAGGATATATTTCTGGCCCAGGAGAATATGTGTCATGGTACTGAACCTCTCGTCTGAAAAATAGTTGCTGATCAGTACCGACAGGGAGGTGATCATGAAAGCTACCGTCAGGGCCGTTCCTATATCCAGTATAGTTATCTGCTTTGCTTTTTCTTCCGTATCCATATCCGGATCTTTCCCTGCGATCTCTTTTGTCTTATCGGTTCCGGGGAACGCTCTTCTCATGAACATCACAGAGGGAACGGAGATCAGCAGGATAAAATAGAGGGCCATGATCCCGTTGTCGGCAACGATCGTGGCATTCACCAGGTCATGCGGCGGGTCAAAAGCAGAGACCAATGCCACAAAATTTATGGCGCCGCCGATGTAGCTCCCGGTCATGGCAGGGACGATCAATGCCAGATGGGGAACCAGGCTATGAAGAAGTGCCACGGCGACGATACTGCCGATGATCGTGCCCAGAGCGCTCAGATGAAAAGCCCAGAACATCGCTCCTGTCTCTTTGATGATCCTCCTCACATCCATCTTCATCAGCAGCAACGGGATGGTCAACGGGATGATATACTCCCGGATGATATCATACGAAGAGGATTCCACCGGGAGAAAACCGGTGTTGGACAATAACATCCCGCCGACCATCGCCACCAGTGCTCCGGTCAGTTTTTTGAAGAGTTTGAATCTTTCTTCCAGATAAATGCTCAGGGTGGCAACACCGATCAGGGAGGTCCAGATGATCCAGTGGTTGTCGGGAGAGATAAAACTATCCATGTTGATCAGTTAATGCTTTTACAGGATCTTTTGATTTATGAGGTTACAGGGCCGATCTTATCGTCTCAAACAGCAGGTCGGTCTGTTCCTCTGTGGTCTCACTGGTGATGATGAAACGGAAATGTCCCCCCGGAGGTGCTCCGGGATAGTTGATGAACGGAGGATAGATGCCGTTGTTCAGCAGGATATCCCGCAGCCTCCTGTTCTTTTCTTCGTCATACAGGGTGACCGGGAAGATGGGGGCCGGTGTTTCAGGCATTTCGATCCCTGTCTCCCGGAATCTCCTTTTCAGTGCCAGCGAACGCTTTTGCAGATCCGGTATCAGCTGACGGTGCGACATGAGATACTCTATCGACCGGATCCCGGCGGCTGCCAGGGGCAATGCCAGACCGGTGCTGCCCACATAAGCACTGCTTTTTTCCTGTATCCTGCTGATCAGGGCAGCGCTTCCCTGGATGACGCCGCCGAGGGTGCCGAACCCTTTGCTCAGGGTGCCGGTCTGATATACCATCTCCCGGTCAAGACCTTTCTCTTCCCAGCTTCCTTTTCCCGTCTTGCCCATGACAGCCATGGCATGGGCGTCATCCACCAGTATCTTCCCCTCATAACGACCGACGATCTGTTCATATTCCTTCAGGGGCGGCATCTCACCTCTGGCAGGAAAGACCCCGTCGGTCATGACCAGGATCCTGCTGCCGGCGGTGATATGCGCTTCTATCTGCTCTTTCAGATGTTGCGGGTCCATGAACCGGTATCTGATGACCTTTTTGCCGGAGCTGCTTGCCGCGAGCTCCAGACTGGAGTGGGCTTGTTCGTCCAGGAAGAGCAGGTCATAATCTTCGGCTATCGCCTGCATCATGATCATGTTGGAGAGATAGCCAGTCGAAAAAACCAAAGCGGATTCCGATCCGAAGAACTCGGCCACTTTGTGTTCCAGCTGCGTGAGAAGTTTATGGTTGCCCGTGGTGGTTCTCGAGCCTGTGGGACTAAGCCCGTATTCCCTGACAGCTTTTTGTACGGCCTCCGTGATCAGGGGACGGGTGCTCATCCGGTGATAGTCAGTACCTGCCAGATAAAGATATTTCTTCCCCCGGAAAATGATCTTATCCCTGTCGCTGAATTCAATCTCCGGCCCCAACATTATTTTATCTCTTCTGTTCTTTTCAGGAAATCCTTGTCGGGTGTCGCACCGATGCCCGGTTCCTCAGGTACATGGATCACACCTTTTTCCACATACATTCCCCCTTCGACCGGGTCGATGGAATGTTCCAGATGGGAATCCAGGTCAAAAAACTGCAATATGGGGCTGGACAGGCCGAAATGCGCCGCCGCCGACAGACCGAGACGGGTTTCAGACATACATCCGACCATCGAAGGAATATAGCCGGCTTCGGCAAGATGAGCTAT
>CAZYQV010000052.1:0-9392 GCA_964649775.1 uncultured Rikenellaceae bacterium | reverse complement strand
GGCCAGGGCGAGCGAAACGATACTGATGCGGACAGCGGCAACGGAGAGGATGGTTAAAGAACAGGCCTCCAGTGTTGCTCCCGTGGTGATCACATCATCCACCAGCAGCAGATGTTTTCCGTCAAAGGCTGCCGGATCACGTACACCAAAGATACCTTCCACGTTTTCCCAGCGCTGTAATCGGCTTTTCCGGGTCTGGGTGGGGTTGTAGATCTTCCGGTAAAGGTTCCGGCAGTCAAGTGGTTTGTTCAGCATCTCGGCCAACCCGCGGCCGATGTATTCGCTCTGATTGTATCCCCTGATCCTCTGCTTCCTTTTGTGCAAGGGTACGGGCACCACTATGTCCACATCCCTGAAGGGTAGAAAGACAGATAGTTGCCGGCCGAAATAATGACCCATTTCATAACCGAGCTCTTTGTCCCCGCGGTATTTGATTTCCCGGATCAGCCGGCTGGTCTTGTTGTCCTTTTCATAATAAAGGAAAGAGATTACCCCGGCAAAGGGAACCCTTCCCCAAAAGATCCTGGCAGCCGGATTATCTTCCGGATCCCGGATACCCGTCAAAGGAAGATCATAAAGACATCGCAGACAGATCTTTTGCTCCTGGTCCTGTAAAATATTCCCGCACAAAGGACATATCCGGGGAAAAACCAGATCGGCCACCATCCTGAAATATGTAAAAACCGGTTTCAAGGCAGCATTATTTTCCGGATTTAATATATTGCGTTAAATTTATAAAGAAAAAGAGGATGTTAATGAACATAAGTTCATTATATTTGTAAAAAAAACATGTCACCCAGACCGAGAAAAAGCAGAAATATTGATGATCCCCCGAAAATTCAGGGATTTATACCTGTCGGTAATGTGAAACATGGCGTGAGGGAGCCGGTGATCATTCTGTACGAGGAGTGGGAGGCGTTCAGGCTGGTGGATTACAATTTTCTCTCGCACCTGGAGGCTGCGGAGAAGATGGGCATATCCCGGCCGACCCTTACCCGTATTTATAATCAGGTAAGAAAAAAACTGGCACAGGCCATGGTGGAAGGAAGGGAGATCAGGATTGAAGGGGGTTTTGTCGGTTTTCGCGGGGAGTGGTACCGGTGCAGAAGTTGCAATGAAGTGTTTTCTCTGGCTCCGGGAGAGGCCGGAAAGTGTCCTCATTGTGGCTCGGATGATCTCATTCATCTGAACGAGACGGTAAGGAACTGGCAACGGAAACGGGGGCATGGTCGTTGGAGGGGTGTGGCTCCCGGATATTGTGTTTGTCCGGTATGTGGTACAAAAACGGAACATGAGTTTGGCCGGCCGTGTAATACCTATGTATGCCCGAAATGCGGAGGGGCCATGATCCGTGAATAAAAGAGGACAGGTTGTGCAAAAGAAAGAGCATGAGATGAGTACAGGGAAGAAAGTAAGAAGGATCGCTGTTCCGGTGAAAGACGGGAAATTGTGTATCCATTTTGGGCAAAGCCAGTTGTTTTACCTTTATGAGGTTTGCGGGGGAGAGTTGCAGGAAAAAAAGGAGGTGGTACCGCCCGGACATGCACCGGAAGTTTATCCCCGGTGGCTGGCGGAGCTGGGGGTGACGGATGTGATCACGGGTGGCATTGGCCGGAAGGCGATCGATGTTTTTCTGGAAGAGCGGATCAATGTGTTTGACGGAGCCCCGGTAAAAGATGCCGGGGAGCTGGTAGAGGATTTTCTGAAAGGAAAGCTGGAGAACCTGGGCAATTACTGTGACCACTGAACGGTGTTCTCCGGCGTCAGAACGTAAATTTCAGCAGAACGAATTTTTCTCCGGAGGGGATCTCCTGAAAAATAATGCGCGGGGGCCTGGGCAGATAGCCGGGAAGAAGGGTCAGTTTTTCGAGGGTCTCTTTCTCAAGGCTGCCGGAGACAAAAGAACTGTTGTTCAGCTGGCCTGCAAAAAGATCATTGAGAAAGGTCAGCACCTTGCCGGAAGCTTTTGTGCTGACGGGCATGCCTGTGTAAACGGAGAGATCCGTATCATCCCGTGCGAAATAGATCAGGCAGGGTTTTTTACCTGATGATTTCTGAACCTCAGAGATGGCCGTACATAATCCTGAAAAAATATGCAGCATGGAATGGAATTTCTTTTGGGAAGGACTTCCCTCTTTGCAGTTCATGGCTTTTGCCACATAGTTTGTCAGACCCGAAGGGAACATGGCGGGGTATTCTTCCCGCAGCACGAACCAGACGCATGAGCCGTCCAGGAGATGATGCAGTTCTTTGGCCACAGGGATCCCTTCCCCTGTGGGGATCTCACGCTCTTTTCCACGGTCGGCAACCATGATGTTGAAAAAGAACCATGAATACTTTTCTCCTGCGTTCAGAAACTCGTACGAAATGATATTCTCCGATTTTCTGGCGATCTCGATCAGGCCCAGGCCGGCCCCTCCTTTGTCGGAAAGCACTTCGTTTTTGAGAATTTTCTTGTAGTGTTTGTTCAGTTCCTGTTTTTCCTGGGAGTTCAGGGAGTCGATCTTCTTGGAGATATGCCTGATGTTGCTGTTTTCCACCAGGTTTTTCAGGGTGAAAATAAAATGTCCGTTGATGTACTGGAAAAGAAGGGCCCCGGAGGATCCTTTTAGGGGTTCTTCCGGCAGTACCTGATGTCTCACCACGTTCTGCAGGGCTTCCACCAGGATGTAGAAAGCCCTTTTTTGGATCTTGACAGGAGCATCCTTGTTATAGAGAAGATGTTCAAATATGTTGATAAGGGCGTCAGCTGTGGACGATGAGATATTCCCCTGAAAGACCAGTTCAATGCTGTGATCCATGAACAGCCTGTATGCAGGATAAATAATATTGTTATAGGAATTGTTATTTGTAGTCATGCATGCATCCAACAGCTAATTCCTAGTAAATTTAATAATTATTTTTCTTAGTCGGGAAAAATATGTGTTTTCGGGGAAGAAAAGAAGGATCTGTATCGGTCAAAAAGCAAAAAAACCGTATCGGGGATGACACGTTTTTTTCTCTTTTGTGAGTAGGTCTTCAGATCTTTCCCATGATCTCCATGATCCTTTTCTGGATCAGGATGGTGATCCGGTACATGACCGGTACAATGATGAGGGTCAGGAAGGTAGAGAAAGAGAGGCCGAAAATGACCGTCCACGACATAGGGCCCCAGAAGAGCACGTTGTCGCCCCCGAAGTATAGCTGCGGATCCAGTTTGCTCAGGAGGGAGCCGAAGTTCATGTTCAGTCCTACTGCCAGGGAGATAAGTCCCAGGACGGTGGTGATGGCTGTCAGCAGTACCGGCCGCAGGCGTGTTTTGCCGGCCTGTATGATGCAGGCGGTGGCCTCGTCCACCGGCAGGTAGGCGTTCTCCTCCAGGCCCAGCTCTTTGCGGCGGCGGGCTTTGAGCAGCTCGATATAGTCTAGCAGGACGATGGCATTGTTCACCACAATGCCGGCGAGGGAGATGATCCCGATGCCGGTCATGATCACCACAAAATCCATGTTGAACGTGGCCAGGCCGCCGAAGACGCCGATGGTGCTGAAGATCACGCTGGCCATGATGATCAGCGGCCGTATGATGGAGTTGAACTGGGTCACCAGGATGATCAGGATGAGTGAGAGGGCGATGAGCATGGCCCGGGAGAGAAACTCCATCGACTCTTTCTGGTCCTGCTGTTCTCCGGTAAAGGAGTAGTTGTAGCCTGCCGGCATGTCGAAGCCGGCCAGGGCCGTCTTCAACTGGCTGTTGATCTGATTGCTGTTGTATCCCGGCAGCACGTTGGAGTAAAGGGTGACCACCCTTTTGCGGTCTTTTCTGTTGATCGTGCCGTAGGTGTTGCTGTAAGAGATGGTGGTGACAGCCGAGATGGGGATGTTGGTGATCTTGCCTTTTTCATTGAGCGAGACCGTCTGGTTGAGAAGGGTCGTCACATCATTGCGGTAACGGTCGGCCAGACGTACCGTAATGGGATACTCATCTTCTCCCACCTTGAAGTCGGAGACCTTGCGGCCGTAAAGGGCTGTTCGTATTGTCCCGGCGATAAGCTGGGTGGAGAGACCATAACGACGGGCTTTCTCGCGGTTGATGCGGACGATCAGCTCCGGCTTGCCTACATCAAGATCCATTTTAAGGCCTTCGATGCCCTCGATCCCCGTACGGGAGATAAAACTTTTCAGAGAGTCGGCCAGGTGGATCAGCACGTTGAAGTCGTCGCCCGAGATTTCCAGGTTGACCGGCTTGCCCGTGGGGGGGCCCATGACATTTTTTTCCACCGAGATGCGGATGCCCGGATAATGATTGATCAGCACCTTGCTGATGTTAGCCATGATGCGGGAGGTGCTGATCCCCTGCCGGTCTTTGTAGTCGACAAAGTTGATCGTGATCAGGCCTTTGTTCGGTTCGTCCTTGCCGCCGGTGAACTTATCGGTGAGGCCACGCCCCACGGTGGTGAGGACGTTCTTCACGATCATGGTGTCGGGCCGCAGGAGGGAGTCGACCACGGATTCCAGGGTCTTCATCACGCTGTCGGTGCGGGTGATGTCCGTTCCGATAGGCAGTTCGGCGGCGACATTGATATAACGGGGTTCGCTGTCGGGAAAGAAATCCACATTGGGTTGCCGGGCCTGGTAAAAGATCAGGGTGAAGATCAGCAGGACAAAAGTGCCGGTAAAAAAGAGCCATGGGTTTTTCTTACGCAGGGCAAAGCGGAGCGAACGGGAGTAGATATCTTCAAGCCATACCAGGAATTTTTTCTGGAACCACCGTTCTGCGCGGTAGAAATAGATCGTATGCAGGAAGATGATGATGACAAAGGCGAGGAGGTTGGCCGGAACATAAAATTTAACAATATAACCGAGGGCAGAGAGGACGGTCAGGATGCCCAGGATACGGAAGATCTTCTTCCGGTTGGGAGTGTAATCTTCGGTGGTTTTTTTCTTGATGAAAGAAGCAGAAAAGACCGGTACGATGATCAGGGCCACAAAAAGGGAGGAGGAGAGCACGATGATCAGCATGATGGGCAGCATTTTCATGAACTCGCCGATGCGGCCGGTCCAGAAAGCCATCGGGAAAAAGGCTGCCAGTGTTGTGGCTGTGGAGGCGATGATGGGCACGGCAATCTCGCCGGTGGCCTGGCGGGCCGCCTCCCAGGGGTTGTAGCCCCTGTCGATGAAACGGTAGATGTTTTCCACCACCACAATGGCATTGTCCACCAGCATCCCCAGCGAGAGGATCAGGGCAAAGAGGGTGATCATATTGATGCGGATACCCGTGATGCTCATCACCACAAAACTGATGAACATTGACATCGGGATCGCCAGCCCGACGATCAGGGCGTTGCGTACCCCCATAAAATAGAAAAGCACCAGCACCACCAGGATCACCCCCATGATGATGTTGTTCTCCAGATTGCTCAGTTGCTGGCGGATGAGGTCCGACTGGTCATTGGTATAGTCGATCTGCAGGTTGGCCGGGAGGACACCGTCTTCCCTGGCTTTGTCGACGATGGCGAAAATTTTGTCGGTGGCCACCAGCAGGTTCTCACCCCCTTTTTTCACCACCTGCAGGGATACCACAGGATGGCGGTTCAGACGGGCATAGTTGGTTGGGTCCTCAAAACCGTCGATCACCCGGGCAACATCTTTCAGGTATTTCACATTCCCTTCCACCTGCTTGACAATGATGTTTTCTATTTCCCCGACGTTTTCAAACTCTCCCAGGATACGTATGGAGCGGGAGGTGCCGTTGACCTTCACCTCACCGCCCGACATAGAGACGTTTTCGCTCTTGATGGCGTTCTCAATATCGCGGAAGCTCAGGTTCATCGCCTGCAGCTTGTAGGGGTCGACGATGATCCTGATCTCCCGGTCGTTGACCCCTTTAATATCGACACGGGAGATCTCGCTGACGGGCTCGATCTCATCCTGCAGGTATTCCCCGTATTTTCTGAGCTCTTCGGTACTGTAATCCCCCGAGAGGTTGATGGTGATAATGGGGAACTCTGTCAGGTCGATGTCTTTGACCATCGGTTCGGTGAGCAGGTCGTCGGGCAGGTCGCTTTTGGCACGGTCGACGGCATCTTTGACATCCTGCAGGGCTTTGTTGATGTCCACACCCGTGTTGAACTCGACGGTGATGAAGGAGAGATCCTGTAGCGACTGGGAGGTGAGATTTTTGATGCCGCGGATACCGTCGATCTCTTTCTCGATGGGACGGGTGATAAGGTTTTCAATATCTGCGGGGAGTTGCCGGGATAGGCCGTCTGCACGAGAATGGTGGGGACGACGATGTCAGGGAACAGCTCTTTGGGCAGACGTACATAAGAGATAAGGCCGAAGAGGATCAGAACGAAGGTGAGCAGAAAAACCGTATTCTTGTTCTTCAGCGAGAGGGTGGTAAGCCGGAAATTGCGGATCACCTTGTCCTTCAGGGGTTCGTTTTCCATGTTTCTGCGTTTTTCCGGTATTTACTGCATCAGTTTTACGATCTCACCGTTGGTGACCTGGTTGTATCCGTCAACGATCACCCGGTCACCGGCGTTGAGGCCATTCTCCACCTGGGTGTTGTCCTTGTAGAAAACGCCGGGGGAGATGTAGACCTTCCGGGCCACGTTGTTGTCTCCCTGCTGGTCCAGTACATAAAGGAAATATCCCCGGATATCTTTTTTGATGATCTCGGAGGGCACCACCAGAGCAGCGGGGTTGTGATAATCCCTGAACCGCACCAGTGCAAAAAGGTTCGGCTTCAGTTCCCATGAAGGGTTGGCGACCTTTATCTCGATCTTGAAGGTACGCGACTTGTTGTTGATGACATTTTCTTTCCTGTAGACGGGCAGGCGGTAGGTTCTTTTCTCCAGATCGGGGAAGACCACCTCCACCGGATCCCCTTTGTGTACTTTGGAAAGATACACCTCCGAGACATCTGCATAGATTTTCATCCTTGTCAGGTTGATGAGCTGTACCAGCTGTCTCCCCGGAGCTGCCAGCTCGCCCTCTTTGGCATAGATCTCGTCGATGATCCCGTCAAAGGGAGCTTTGATATATGCCATGTCGAGCTTGGCCTCCAGCGTGCGGAGTCGCTCACGGGCCGCCTCCAGGGAGGTCTTGGTCTGCAGGTATTGTACCTCGCTGCCCACCTTCTGGTCCCAGAGCTGTTTTTGTTTCTCATAGAGCTTCTCTGCCAGGGCCAGCTGGGCTTTTGCCTCGGCAATGGAGCTCTCTGTGATCTCCGTGTTGAGTTTGAGCAGAAGGTCGCCTTTTTTTACCCGCTGGCCTTCCACGATGAAGATCTTCTTGATCTGACCGTTGATCTCTGCGCTGACAAAGGCTTCTTTTTCGGGGACGATCGTCCCCGACACCTCCACGAAGTGAGAGAAGTCGGAAGGACGGAGGGTGAGCGTGCGAACAGGTATCAGGGCGCTCTTGCCGGACTCCGTCGTGCCGGCAAGTTCTTTTTCCAGCTGACGGATCTTCATGTTCAGCTCGGTGACCTTGGCCTTGTACCGGGCCAGTTGTTTTTTCTTTTTTTCTGCATCTGGCTGCGACTGGCAGGAGACAAGCAGCGCCAGAGCGACGAGCAATACGTTCTTTTTCACGCGGATATTCTTTAATGGATACATGATCTATAATTGATTTAAGAGACGGTCTAAATGGATCCTGGCTTTCAGCAATTCGATCATTGCCGTGAAATATCTTGTCTGTGTCTGGAGGTATTGGTTGTTGACCTGGGTAAGGTCGAGGCTCGAAGCCGTGCCGGTGGTTACCTTTATGCTGGTCTTGTCTGCCACCTTTTTCGCCAGCTCGACGTTTTTTTGCTCTGCCAGGAAATTCTCCCAGGCGGTGATCAGGTTGTCGCGGGCCTGTTCATATTGCATCTTCAGGTTCTCACTAAGCAGCTCTTTTGAGAGCGCAGCTTTTTCCAGTTCGATGCGGCGCATACCCACGTTCGACTTGCGGAACCCGCTGCTGAAAATGGGTATGGCCAGCGTTACCCCCACGAAGGAGGAGTGATACCATTTTTCGTTGAAGTCGAAAAAGGAGAAGGTGTTGCGCATGGCTGCCCACTGGTTCTGGTAGTTGGCATTGAGGGATGGCAAGTAGGTGTATTTCTCTTTTTTCAGGTTGATGGCTGCCAGCTCTTCCCGGGTAGAGGCGACCTTGTATTCGATCTGACTGTCGATACGGAAAGGTTTGACAACGATCGAGGGGACGCTGATGCCGGCGATCAGCCGGTCGAGCGAATCAGTCAGCGAGATCGTCGCGTCCAGGTCGAGACCCATCTGGAACTTCAAAAGGCGTTCGGATGCCTGTATTTGTCTATGCGCCGACTTGACTGCATTTTCCAGTGAGGTGACCGACACCTGCAACTGGTCGACGGCAATGTCGTCGGTGAAGCCTGCCTCGTACATCTTGCGGGTATCTTCGAGGGTCTTCCGCATGTTCCGGAGGTTCTCCTCGATGACCCCGGCCGTTTTCCTGCCGATGAGTACCAGGTAATAGGTCTGGGCTACCGTTTCCCGGATATCCGTCTCTGATTTTTGAACATTCTGTTCGTTCAGCAGGCGCAGGATTTTTGTGGCTTCCAGCCCCACGATGAAAGGACCGTTGAAGATCATCTGTGACACGGATAACCCGAAATCTGCCGTATGCTGGCTGCCGAACTGTACGGGGATCTTTTCATCCGGATTGCCGTGGATGAAGTCGGGCATCAGGGTGGTCCGCAGGTCCAGGTTGTTCTGATAGTTGAGATTGGAGTTCACCTGCGGCAGGCCTGTGGAGAGATACTGTTTGATCTGCTGGTTGGCGTGCTCAAGATCCTTGCGGGTGGTCTTTACCGTGAGGTTGTACTGCACGGCATAGTCCTGGGCTTCTTTCAGAGAAAACGAATACACCGTGTCCTGCTGCGCCCCCGCCGGCACACCGAGGAACAGCACCAAAAAAACTGATGCGATCAACGGATATATTTTAAGACTGGTCATAATATGTATCGTTTTTACGGATTTCTTTCATATACTTTTCTACCATCTTTAACCCTTTTTCGTTGGCAATGCCGTGAATGTGATAGATGAATGACTGGATGATGAACCGGGGCGAAGTGAACTCCTCCGGTGTGAGCAGATCACTCTCCAACGGGTATTCCACACGCGAGATGTAAAGCTTGGCGATCACATTTTCATCAAGATCCTTACGGAGCAGACCTTCCTTTTTGCCCTTTTTCAGATTGGCCACTATCGTACGGTACATGTTGTCCCGCTGATCTTTCCGGATCCTGTTATAAATATCAGGGTAATATTTTTTCAGATCGTAGAACTTTGTGGGATTGTACTCTTTGATTATCTTGAGTACCAGCTTGTTGGCTTCGATGATCTCCTCAATGGCATTCAGACTGCCACGGGAGAGCTGCATGAATG
>CAZYQV010000051.1:0-8490 GCA_964649775.1 uncultured Rikenellaceae bacterium | reverse complement strand
CGGGAAGATGTTAAAGCCGGCGATGAAGAAGAGTGCTCCTGTGAGACCTCCCATCACATAGACGCCCACCAGTTTGTTCGGGTCGAAGTATTGCAGAAAGATGATGCCGAACCAGTAGAGCCACAGCAGGTTGAAGAGGATATGCATGAACCCCTGGTGGGTGAACATATAAGTGATGACCGTCCAGGGGTGTGTGAGCAGCGAGGGCAGGTATGCCGGTACGGCCAGCCAGCGCAGGATAAGGCCGCCGGGTGCCGCGACGCCGGAGAGAAAGAGGATGATCCAGAGGATGTTGACCGCCAGCCATATCCCCACGTTGATATAGATCAGCCGGATCAGTGCCGATCCTTCCCTGAAAGAGGCTTTTATGTCGTCCCAGATGCTCATGGCCGTGATCAGTAAAAATAGGTTCTGTTCTTGTTCCAGTACTTCACCATGAAATAACCAAAAAGCATACCACCCAGGTGGGCTACGTGGGCAACATTGCTGCCGGGTTGTGCGAAAGCCAGGTACAGCTCTATGGCGCCGTAGCCGATCACAAAATATTTTGCTTTGATGGGTATGGGCGGAAAGAGCAGCATCAGCTGGGTGTTGGGGAAGAGCATGCCGAAGGCCAGCAGTACGCCGAAGACCGCTCCCGAGGCTCCCACCACCGGCGTGTTGACCAGCAGGTTGAGCTTGGCCATGTACGGATCGGTAAAGTTGCGGTAGTTGCTGAGGATGGCACCTCCTTTTGCCAGGACGAGCTGCACATCGTCGGGAGAGAGGTGGGTGATGAGCGACATATATTCGATCCAGTGCACCAGGGTGTAGAAGCCTGCCGCACCGATGCCGGTGACAAAGTAAAAGATGAAGAAACGTTTGCTCCCCCACACGTTCTCCAGCACCCTGCCGAACATCCACAGGGCGAACATGTTGAAGAAGAGATGGGCGATGCCCCCGTGCATGAACAGATGGGTGATGAACTGATAGGGGTGGAAATAATCCGAAGCGGGATAATAGAGTGCCAGGTAACGGGTCAGATCGACACCGAAACTGCCGGCCATCACCCACGTCACCAGGAGCATGAGTGATGAGATGATGATAATATTTTTTACCACCGGCGGAAAGTTGGGATCCGGCCGGCGTGTGTAGTAACTCATGTTGTCTTTTTTTGTTTGTCTACCTTATACAATTGTTGCGCCAAAGATAAGAAAAGGGAGGAGATTTTCCGGGATCAGGACAGAATGTCATTGTCGTTCACGGGATCTTTCTGTCTCTTCTCATTCAAACTGTTTCTCCAGTTCGGGGCCGGGGAGGATGTAAAAGACCGGTTTCCCTGCGGGGGTATAAGCCGGTTCGGAGCATCCGAAGAGCCGGTCGGTAAGATCTCTCATCTCCTCGCCGCTGAGGCTCTTGCCGTAGGGTATGGCGGCGGCGGTGGCCATGGCGGCTGCGATCTTTTCACGGTTTTTTGCCGTGGGGTCGTTCTCTGAGATCTTGTAGTGGTCGATGAGAGAGCGCAGGAGTGCTTCGGGGTCGGTGTTGCCGGCGTTGCCGGGCAGGCCGTTGATCTGTACCGCAGCATCTTCCAGGATCGTCAGGGCGATGCCCAGTTTTTCGACGTCGGGTCTTATCTCTTCCAGTACCAGCAGGTCGGTGGCCTCGAGACGGAGGGTGACGGGGAAGAGACGCTGCTGGGCGGGGGCGTGGTCTTCCTGCAGCAGGTGCATGAATTCTTCGAAGAGGATCCGTTCGTGGGCCCTTCGCTGGTCGATGAACATAAGGCCCGACTTGACGGCAAAGAGGATGTAGCGTTGTTTGAACTGCAGGAAAGCACTGCCTGTGGCTGCCGGGGCAGGCTCCCCTTCGTCCCTCTCCGGCGTAGTTGCGGAGGGAAGGCCTTCGTAAGCTTTTTCCCAGTGTTGCAGCACATCCTTTTGTGAGGGTGTGGGGGGAGGGCCGGCATAGCGGGGGGCGGGGCTTTTTTTCTCTTCGTCGAAGGGGTTGAAAGCCGGATCGACGGGCACCTCGGGGGTACTCACCTCGCGTCCCGGCCGTTTCACGGGGATGTCGATGGGTGTGCCTCCCTCGAAGTCGAGCGAGGGGACGATGCTGAACTTGCCGAGGGCCTCCTTCACCGAGGCGTGCAGGATCTGCCATACTGACCGTTCATCTTCAAACTTGATCTCCGTCTTGGTGGGGTGGATGTTGATGTCGATCCTGTCGGGGCCGGTCTCGAAGTAGATGAAGTAGGAGGGGATGGCTTCGGCGGGCAGCAGGTTTTGGTAGGCTTCGGTGACGGCCCTGTGGAAATAGGGGTGTTTCATGAAGCGTCCGTTGGTGAAGAAGAACTGTTCGCCGAAGGTCTTCCTGGCAAACTCGGGTTTTCCCACGAAGCCGCGTATCTTCACCAGGGAGGTGTCGGTCTCGAGGGGGATGAGATGGGCGTTGGCGCCTTTGCCGAAGACGCCGGTGATGCGTTGCCGCAGGTTGGCTGCTGCCGGCAGGTGGTAGATCCCGGTGTCGTTGTGGAGCAGACGGAAGGAGATATTGGGATGGGTGAGGACGATGCGCTGAAACTCGGTGACGATATGTTTGAGCTCGGTGGTGTTGGTCTTGAGGAATTTCCTGCGGGCGGGGATGTTGAAGAAGAGGTTCTTCACAGAGAAGCTGCTGCCCTCGGGGCAGGCCACGGGCTGCTGGCTCTCCACGCGGGAGGCGGCGATGATGATGTGTGTGCCCAGCTCGTCCTCGCGTCTTTTGGTCCTGAGCTCCACCTGGGCCACGGCTGCTATGGAGGCGAGGGCCTCGCCGCGGAAGCCCATGGTACGTATGGCGAAGAGATCCTCCGCCTTGCGTATCTTGGAGGTGGCATGGCGCTCGAAGGCCAGGCGTGCGTCGGTCTCCGACATGCCGCAGCCGTCGTCGGTGACGCGGATGAGGTTCTTGCCGGCCTGGGTCACCTCGACGGTCACTGTTGCAGCGCCGGCGTCGATGGCATTCTCCATCAGCTCCTTGACCACCGAGGCAGGACGTTGGATGACCTCCCCCGCCGCAATCTGGTTGGCTACCGAGTCGGGCAGCAAGCGAATGATATCAGCCATCGGGAGAACTTATGCGTTAACGGAAAAAGAGATACCACGAGAGCAGTAACAACAACCCGAGGATGAGGATCAGCGTGAGGTTGGATGAGCGCTCACGCAGCCGCGACTTGCGTTTGAAGTGGCTGATCATCTGACCTCTTCTTATCCTGGGCACATAGGCTTCTCCTTTCCGCAGACCCAGCTCCTGCTCGATCATGGCGATGCGCTGCTCCAGGGCTTCCTTCTCCGGATCGTAATAACGGGGCAGGAAATGAAAACGCCTCGGTTTCCTCGTCTGAAAGAATGTGGGTAATGAAGACATTTTTTTCTCTCTGTTCTTTTGCAAAGATACAAAAAAAAGCCCTCATGGCGAGGGCTTTTTCCTATTCTTCGTCGCTGCTTTCTTCCTGTTTGAAGCGTCCCAGGTCGTTGAGGCCCGAGACGGCGATGAAGCCTGCGTGGGCCGTGTTCTCCGAGCGGGCGTTGCGCAGGAAGACCTCCAGGGATTTCCAGAAACGGGACTCCCTGTTGGTGTCGAGCAGCAGGAGGTATCCCATGATGATGTTGCCAGCCATTTCGATGAGGCGCCGGCCGTGGAAATCGATGAACTCTTTGTCTTCGGTCTCCTGTACTTTCTGCACGGAGCGTTCGAACTCTTCGGTCATGGTGATGAGGGTGCGGCGGTAGGTGTGCAGCTCGGGTTTTACGGGTGTCTCCTCATACTCGCGTATCTGTTTGAGGTAGGTGCCCTTGGCCAGTCCGGTGAGGGCGGCCACCACCTGCAGCTGTGTCGTTCCCTCGTAGATAGAGGTGATGCGTGCGTCGCGGTAGATACGTTCGATGGGATAGTCTTTCATGAAACCGGAGCCGCCGTGTATCTGCAGCGAGTCGTAGGCGATGCGGTTACACACCTCCGAGGAGAGCCCTTTGGCCAGGGGGGTGTAGGCGTCGGCCAGTTGCTGGTATTTCTTCATCTCCAGCCGTTCCTCTTTTTCAAGGGAGCGGTCGTTGGAGAGGTGGAAGTAGGCTTTGTACACATCCACAAAACGGGCGGTCTCATAGAGGAGGGAGCGTGTGGCATCCAGGCGGGCTTTCATCGACGAGAGCATCTCATAAACGGCGGGGAACTCGATGATGGCTTTTCCGAACTGTCGGCGTTCTTTGGCATAGTCGAGGGCTTCGCGCCAGGCTGCCTCGGCGATGCCGACGCTCTGGGCGGCGATGCCCAGGCGGGCGCCGTTCATCAGCGACATGACATAGCGTATGAGACCCATGCGGCGCGAGCCCACCAGCTCGGCCGGCACGTTGCGGTACACCAGCTCGCAGGTGGGTGAGCCGATGATGCCCAGCTTGTGTTCTATGCGGCGCACCTTGATGGCCTGGTGGGCTTTGTTGTCGTAGATGAACATCGAGAGGCCGCGGCCGTCCTTGGTGCCTTCTTCCGAGCGGGCCAGCACCAGCGAGATATCACCGTCGCCGTTGGTGATGAAGCGTTTCACGCCGTTGAGGAACCACTGTTTTTTCTCCTCGTCGTATGTGGCTTTGAGCATCACCGACTGCAGGTCGGAGCCGGCGTCGGGCTCGGTGAGGGCCATCGAGCCGGTCTCTCCGTTACAAAAACGGGGCAGATAACGTTCTTTCTGCTCCTCGTCGGCAAACTCATGGATGGTCTCGGCACAGTCCTGCAGCCCCCAGATGTTGACGAAGGCGGCGTCGGCACGCGACACCATATCGGCAGCCATGGTATAGGGCACGACGGAGAAGTTGAGACCGCCGTATTTGCGGGGCAGGGTGATGCCCATGAGGCCGGCCTTGCGGATGGCGTCGAGGTTCTCCTCGGTGCCTTTGGCATAGACCACACGGTCGTCCTCGACCGACGGACCTTCCTGGTCGATCTTCTCGGCATTGGGTGCGATGATCTCGCCGCAGATATCTCCTACCACCTCCAGCACTTTCTCGTAGCTGTCCATGGTATCCTCAAAATCCACCGGGGCATAATCGAACTTGTCCTTGTCCTCGAAATTCCGCTCTTTGAGCTCAACGATCTTCTTCATGAGGGGATGGTTGAGATGGAATTTCAGATCGGGGTTATCGGTAAAAAAATTAGCCATTGTCCTAACAGTTTAAGATTTTATCAAAAAATACCGGTGGTTATTTGGAGTTTTCCTTATAGTATTTGATCATTTTAGGGATCACATCTTCGATGTTGCCGATGATGGCATAGTCGGCGATCTGGTTGATGGGGGCGTTGGGGTCGTTGTTGACCGAGATGATCATGGCCGACTCCTGCATGCCGGCGAGGTGTTGTACCTGGCCGGAGATGCCGCAGGCGATGTACAGCTTGGGTCTTACGGTGACGCCTGTCTGGCCTATCTGGCGTTCATGGTCGGCAAAGCCGGCATCGACGGCGGCACGGGAGGCGCCCACCTCGGCGCCGATGACCTCGGCCAGCTCAAAGAGCATGTCGAAGTTCTCGCGCGAGCCCACGCCGTAGCCTCCCGAGACGATCACAGAGGCGCCTTTGAGGTCGACCTGCGACTCTTCCATGTGACGTTCGGTCACCTTGACCACAAAATCTCCCGGTTTGAGATATTTGTCTACCTCCACCTTTTTCACCTCTCCTTTGCGGGGTTCTTTGCATTTTTCTTTTTTCATCACGCCTTCCCGTACGGTAGCCATCTGCGGCTTGTTCTCGGGGTTGATGATGGTGGCGATGATGTTGCCGCCGAAGGCGGGACGTATCTGCAGGAGGAGGTTTTTGTATGTCTTTCCTTTTTTCTTGTCGGTATGTTCTCCGATCTCGAGGGCGGTACAGTCGGCGGTGAGGCCGCTGTGGAGGGCCGACGAGACGCGGGGGCCCAGGTCGCGGCCGAAGCTGGTGGCGCCCAGGAGGGCTATCTGCGGTTTCTCTTTTTCGAAGAGGCCTTTGGCGATGCTGGTATAGGGCAGGGAGGTATAGTGTTCGAGCCGTTTGTCGTCGGCCAGCCATACCGTGTCGGCGCCGTAGGCGAACATCTCTTCTTCGACGCCCTGCAGGTCTTTGCCCATTACCAGCGCTTCCACCTGGCAGTCCAGTTCGTTGGCCAGTTTACGGCCTTTGGTGATCAGCTCAAGGCTGATGTCGGCGACGCGGCCGTTGTCCATTTCACATATAACGAATAGATTGTTCACGGTTTCTCCTTTTTGAGGTTTTTGAGATGAGGGATTAACCCAGTGTATGGTTGCTGATCAGTTCTTTCATGAGCCAGTCGATGTCCTGGTCGCTGTCCTGTAACACCTTGGCCTCTTTCGCCTGGAAGACGACGTTCTCGATCTTCTTCACCTTGGTGGGGGATCCCGAGAGACCCAGCTGTACAGGGTCGGCGTCGATGTCGCCGACATTCCACTCGGGCAGGTTGAGGAAAGGCCTGTCGTCGTATATGGAGATATAATCTTCCGAGACATTCTGCCGTTCGCTGAGGGTGGTGGCTCTTTTGTATTTCATGATCAGCTTGGCGTTGCGCGGACGGCAGGCGGGTGCCGAGCCGGTGACGGTGATCAGCAGGGGTGTGGGGGCCTCGACGATCTCCACCCCTTTTTCGAGGCGTCTTTTGATGGTGACCTTTTCCTTGCGTATGTTGAGGATCTCCTCGGCGTAGGTCACCTGGGCGATCTGCAGTTTCTCAGCCACCTGGGGACCTACCTGTGCGGTGTCGCCGTCGATGGCCTGACGGCCGGCGAGGATGAAGTCAAAATCTCCCATCTTCATGATGGCGCGGGAGAGGGCATAGGAGGTGGCCAGGGTATCGGAGCCGGCAAAGGCCCTGTCGGTGAGCAGGTATCCGTCGTCGGCACCGCGGTAGAGACCTTCGCGGATGATCTCGGCAGCACGCGGCGGGCCCATCGTCAGCAGGGTGACACGACTCCCCGGGAAACGGTCCTTGATGCGCAGGGCCTGCTCCAGGGCGTTGAGGTCTTCGGGATTGAAGATGGCCGGCAGGACAGCCCTGTTGACGGTGCCGTCGGCTTTCATGGCGTCCTTGCCCACGTTGCGCGTGTCGGGCACCTGCTTGGCCAGTACAATGATCCTGTAACTCTTTTTCATAAGTAAAATATTTTGTGCGGCAAAGATAAAGGATTTTCATAATTGACAAAAAGAGAGACTGGAGAGAGTGGAGAGAACGAAGGGACCGGAGAGCCTATAAGAAAAGTTTCCAGAGCAGAACAACGCACGATGCACCACGGACCACGAACTTTTTCTAACTTTGCACAACTTTTTTTTTTATGACAGTGATGAAAGAGAGGACGAAAGGATATCTGCTGGCGATCGTGGCCACGCTGGCCATGGCCAATATGTACATCTTCAGCAAGGCGGCGCTGAACGAGATCCACATCATTCAGTTCGGGGTGTACTGGTACCTGCTGGGGATGGTGTGGCTGTTGCTTTATCTGGCGATACGGGGGCAGCTGCACATGTTAAAGGAGATCCCGCGCAACCGGCTGTGGGCGCTGGTGATGATCGGCCTGCTGGAGCTGGGGGGCACGGTTTTCTTTTTTCTGGCCATCCAGAAGATGGAGAACCCTGCCATGGTCTCTTTCCTGGGCAACCTGACCCCTCTGCTGATAACGCTGCTGGGGGTGATCCTCCTTCACGAGCGGTATGTGTCCATTGAGATCCTGGGGATCGTCCTGACGCTGGCCGGGGCTTTCATGATCAGCTATCAGCGTCCCGGCGAGGGCGACGGCTGGCTGCGTGAGGGCGCCGGGTGGGTCTTCCTCTCGGCGGTGGTCTACGCCGCGGCCTTCGTGATGGCCAAACATTACATCACCCGTCTCAATCCTTTCCTCCTCACCCTCAACCGGCTGGTATACCTGTGGGTCTTCTCGGTGGCGGCCCTGCTGATCGCCGGTCTGCCGGTGGCCATTCCGCAGAAAGCAATGATCAATATTGTCATGGGTTCTTTTTTGGGACCTTTTCTGTCGGGGCTGACCAACTACTCGGCGATCAAATACCTGGAAGCTTCCCGTACCTCCATCATCACCAGCTCGAAGAGTTTTTTTGTGCTGATAGGTGCCTTCATCTACCTGGGGCTGGTGCCTACCGCCTGGCAGATCTGGGGCGGTGTGCTCACCGTGGCAGGCATGGTGCTGATCACGCTGGGGAAGCAGATGGTGGGAAGAAGCTCGAAGCTTGATGCTTGAAGCTCGAAGGATATAGACTAAACGGCTCCGGTCATTTTCCGGCAACTTTTTTTACAAACTCATCCAGCACCTGTTCGAGGGTGGGGTCGCCGATCTCCTGCAGGTCGTAATATACCCGTGTTGTGGGTTTATTAATATTGATGATCCTGTTCAGGTCGATAGGTGTGCCGATGACCACGCCGTCACAGTCGGTGTTGTTGATGGTCTTCTCCAGGTCGTGCAGCTGTTCCTCGCCGTATCCCAT
>CAZYQV010000050.1:0-9831 GCA_964649775.1 uncultured Rikenellaceae bacterium | reverse complement strand
GGCAGCTCACCCTGACAAAAGGAGAAAAAACAGGCACGGTAGAGATCCCGCTGGAGCTCACAGAGGCCCTGCCGGCCCATCCCGTGGCGGAGGAGACATACCCCATTGGCCCGGTACATTTTGCCTTCAACAAATATGATCTCTCACCCTCCGCCGGAAGGACGCTGGACACGCTGGTGGACATCCTGAACAAAATGCCAGGTGTATCGGTGGTGATAGAAGGCCATACGGACGCGCTGGGGAGCGACGCATACAACAGACGACTCTCCCTCAAAAGGGCAAGGTCGGTACGGGATTATCTTATCCTTCACGGCATCGCCTCCACCAGGCTCTCCGTAAGGGGCTATGGAGAAAGCCGGCCCGTAGCGGTCAACCGCAACGCCGACGGCAGCGACAACCCGCGCGGACGCGCCCTGAACCGCCGTGCCGAATACCGTTTCTCAGGCGAGGGAGCTGAAAAAATACGGTTCAAACAACATATACCCCCGGAGCTGGCCCCGGAGAAAAAGTAGATCGTGCACCTCCCTCCTGCCATATACGGGACGGTCATCCTCAATAAATACAAAAAAAATGTCACATTTTTCTATTATTTTTTTAAATTTGACATAATCTAAATACTCGAAGCACTCCCGATGAAAATCGTTTTAATCATAATTGTCTTTCTTGCAGCTGGTATGTACGGTGAAATACAAGCCCAGCAAGCCGACCTGCAGGGAGCCCTGAAAGACGGAGATTATTTCTTTTTCAGTAAGGATTACCAGGAAGCCCTGTACAATTATCTAAAGCTTGTCGGGACAGACTACGAGAATGCCAACCTGGATTATAAGATAGGCGTCTGCTACCTGCATGTCCCCGGCCAGGAGACCAAAGCCATTCCCTTCCTGGAGAAAGCAATACAGGATATCAATCCCAAATACAAAAAACGTTCTCCCAAAGAGACGAAGGCACCGGAATATGCTATTTTTTATCTTGGTGATGCCTACCGTATCGCCAACCAGCTGGACAAGGCGCTTGAGACCTACAAGAAATTCCTTAACCTGCCCGATTTCAACGAAAAATACAACCTCACGATCGTGGAAAACGCGATCAAGTCTTGTGAGAAAGCCAAGATCATACAGGATATCCCCGTGCAGGTGGAAGAAAAGAACCTGGGTCCTCCCGTCAACACCGCCTCCAACAACTATTTCCCTGTTGTCTCCCGCGACGAGACCGTCCTTTTCTACATGACCGAGCTGAAGTTTTACAATGCCATCTTCATGTCGCGCAGAGAAGGCGGCAACTGGACGGCCCCTGTCAACATCACCCCGCAGATAGGGTCAGACGGCGACACCTATCCCACCGACATCTCGGCCGACAAACAGACCCTCTATCTTGTAAAAGGCACGGGCAACGACCGGGATATTTATATCAGCAAATGGAAAGAGGGTTTCTGGACCAAGATGGTGCCCCTGAATGAGAACATCAATTCCGGCAGGGCCGAGGCCCATGCCAGTCTGTCGCCCGACAACAAAACACTTTATTTCTCCAGCAACCGCCGCGGTGGTTTCGGGAAGCTGGACCTCTACCGTTCGCGCCTGCAGGCCGACGGTCAATGGGGCCCGGCAGAGAACCTGGGACAGACCCTCAACACCCCTTTCAACGAAGATGCCCCCTACCTCTCGGACGACGGGAAAACACTCTTTTTTGTTTCCGAAGGCCATTACAACATGGGAGGCTACGATATCTTCTACTCCTCCGGGAAGAACAACGACTGGGAGATCCCCACCAACATAGGCTTCCCCGTCAATACCACCAGCGACAACAGCTATTTCTTCCCGGTAAAGAACGGACTGGCGGGATACCTTTCGCTCATCAGGGAAGAGGGATACGGAAAAAAAGATATCTACCGCATCGAGATCATCCCCAACGAAAAACCGGCAACACAAATCTTCGAAGGAGCAGTAGAGATGCACGGTCTCAAAGCCGACAGCAACAAGCAATACGAGATCCTCATCCGGGACAAAGGGACAGACCAGGTCATCATAAAGATCATTTACGACCCGGCCACGAGAACATTCCGGTACTATTCCTCTTCGGGGAATTATCTCTACGAATACAAAGAAAACCAGGACAATAAATAGTTATGAGTTCCAGATTACAACATATTTTTCTGCTCTCACTTTTTCTGGGCATGATCTTTTCAGCTCCCTCTGTCTCTCAAAGCCGGTCGGATCTGAAAGAATTTTTTGTCGAAGCCGAATCGCATTTCCTTTATGAGGAGTATGAGCTGGCCACTCCTCTCTACATGGTCATCTACCAAATGATGCCCAACAATGCCAACGTGGCTTACAAGATCGGCGTGTGTTACCTGAACACGCCCCACGAGAAGGACAAAGCGATCTCCTACCTGGAGTTTGCTGCCAAGAACACCAGCTATGAGGCCAACGAAGAGTCTTTCAATGAGACACGGGCGCCGCTGGATGTCTATTTCCAGTTGGGCAATGCCTACCGGGTGAACAACCTCCTTGACAAAGCCATCGAGACCTACAAATATTTCAAGGAACAGCTGAACACGGGCAAGGAGATGGTCAATGCCGACTTTGTCGACCAGCAGATCATCGCCTGTGAGAATGCCAAGAAGCTGATGGCCTCACCTCATCCCTTCCGGAAGAGGAACCTGGGAGACACCATCAACCTCTCCTCCCTCAACGAGAACCCGGTCATCTCGGGTGACGGCAACTCTCTGGTTTTCACCGCCCATTTCGGTGAAGACCTCATGCTTTACTATTCCAGGAAAGTACTGGGTAAGTGGACCCCGCCCCGGGATATCACCGACGAGATCGGATCGGACAAAGACTGTTCATCCACGTGCCTCAACTACGACGGTACGGAACTATATGTTTACAAGATCGACAACTTTGTCGGCAACATCTATGTCTCCCACCTCGAGAACGATCAGTGGTCGAAGATCGAAAAGCTCAACAAGAACATCAATACCAAGTTCTACGAGTCGCATGCCTCGATCAGCCGCGACGGCAAGACCCTTTACTTCACGAGCAACAGGGACGGAGGTCATGGCAAGCTGGACATCTATGTGTCCCACCGTGAGAAAGACGGGGAATGGGGAGCCGCCACCAACCTGGGTCCCATCCTCAACACCCGTTACAATGAAAACACACCGTTCATCACCATGAACGACTCGCTTCTCTATTTCTCATCGGAAGGTCATTACAACATGGGCGGATACGACATCTTCGTCTCCCGCCGGAAAGGCGACGGATGGTCCAAGCCTGAAAATGTGGGGTATCCCCTCAACACCACCGACAACGATCTGCATTTCCAGCCTTACCTGGATGGCCGGTCGGGATACAAGTCGATGGACAACGGCTACAAAGAGACCAATATCTACCGGCTCGACTTCATGAATGTCAAAGAGACCCCGTGGTTCGAGATCAAAGGCGTCGTGACGGTAGACAGCCTCATCGCCCCCTCACAGATGAAGGTCATCGAGATACGGCTGATCGACACCCTGCGGGGGGACACCACCGATGTGGGGCGTCCCGACCTGCACAGCGGGTGGTATCTCTTCAGGGTACACCCGGGCAACTACCGGCTGGCTGCCGGCGGTGAGGGAGTGCTGCCGAAGAGTGAGTATGTGATCATCCCCGAAGATGCCGCGGCCAAAGAGTTCTTCGTGGACATACCCCTGAAAAAAGACACTTCGTGGGTGGCTCCCGTCATGGAAACACCCCTCCCCTCCTCCGCCACCTTTACATCCGATTCCCTGCAGATCATCACGGACGTAATGGTCAAAAACCCGGATTATGTGGATACTGAAGGACGCAAGGTGCTTTACTACACCGTGCAGATCATGGCACTCCTCAAGCCCGTGGATGTCTCCTATTTCAAGAACATTCCGGGCAGGGTGGTCATCCTTCACGGCAAGGATGCTTTTTACCGGTACACCTACGGACAGTTCCGGACCCTCAGCGAAGCCAAAAAAGCACGTCTCGAGATCATGCGAAAAGGTTATCCCGACGTATTTGTGAAGAAAGTATACAGCGACTCGGAAGACAAACCCCAGCAATAAGCTGCGACCCCATGACCATGAGGAACAAAGAGATCATCTTACGGGCGCCGGAGCCGGAAGACCTGGAGATCCTTTACCGCTGGGAGAACGATCCTGAGATATGGTCTGTGAGCAACACCCTCACCCCTTTTTCCAGATATGTCCTCCGGCAATATCTTGAGAACTCCCAAAAAGATATTTTCGAGCTGAAGCAGGCGCGTTTCATGATCGACCTGCAGCCGGACTCTTCGCCTGCCGAGACCATCGGCACCATCGATCTGTTCCGGTACGACCCGATGCATCTGCGTGCCGGCGTGGGCATCCTCATCAAGGAGAAACAACACCGCCGGCAGGGATATGCCGGCAAGGCCCTGGACCTCCTCCTGGAGTACTGTTTCACCACCCTGCAACTGCACCAGGTCTACTGTAACATCACCGATGGCAACGACGCCAGCATACAGCTCTTCCGCTCACGGGGATTCATTGAGACAGGCAGAAAAAAAGAGTGGATCAAGCGCCGGGAGAGATGGGTGGATGAGCTCTTTTTTCAGCTGCTCGCCTCCTCCTGGATGAGCAGGGAATAGCCGGGGATCTCCCGGAGAAAATGATAGGTATTGCCTGCATAATCCATCCGGCAGCAATAGTGCACCAGTCCATTGGTCACCACAAGATAAGGCACATGGTATTTGATGTTGTACCGGGCGATCTGCTCAAAAACGGCATTGTCGAGCTTCACCTCCGGAGCTTTGCATTCCACGATCATGCGGGGCTCTGCGGCAGGTGAGAAGACCAGGAGATCACTCCTCCAGGAGCGCCCGTTCCAGGTAAACTCTTTCTCCACCTGCATCAGCGACAGCGGATAGTCTTTCTCATGATGCAGATACATGATAAAGCTCTGGCGCACCCACTCCTCCGGCGTGAGCCGCACCTCTTTCTTCCTCACAGGATCAAAAAGATACTCTTTTCCTTCGTTGAGCCTGATATTGAACGTGTACTCCGGAAGATTCAGCTTCCTCATCTACCTGCGTATTTTTTCTTATTTTAGCAAAGTTAAAAAATTGAAGGGTATCCCCCGGAAAAAACGAGAAAAGGAGGCAGGATGAAGACAAAAGATGAGATCGTCAGGGACTGGCTGCCGCGTTATACCGGCAACCGGCTGGAAAACTTCGGAGAATACATACTTCTTACGAATTTCTTTTCATATATAGATATGTTCTCCCGGTGGTATGGCGTGCCGGTGGCGGGCAAGGATGCCAACATGCCGACAGCCACCCACAACGGCATCACCATCATTGATTTCGGCATGGGCAGTCCCAACGCTGCCACGATCATGGACCTGCTGACAGCCATCTCTCCCAAAGCCGTCCTTTTCCTGGGAAAATGCGGAGGACTGAAACCGAAGAACAAGCTGGGCGACCTGATCCTGCCGATCGCGGCCATCCGCAGCGAGGGTACCTCTAACGACTACCTGCCCCCCGAAGTGCCGGCGCTGCCTGCCTTCAGCCTGCAGCGTGCCGTATCCAACTCGATTACCGAACATGGCAGGGATTACTGGACAGGCACCGTCTTCACCACCAACCGCCGCGTGTGGGAGTATGACGACCGTTTCAAAAAATACCTCATCAAGACCCGTGCGATGGCCATCGACATGGAGACCGCCACCATCTTCACCGTAGGCTTTGCCAACGACATCCCCTCCGGAGCTCTCCTGCTGGTATCCGACCAGCCTATGATCTCGACAGGGATCAAGACACGCGAGTCGGATAAGATGGTCAACGACCGTTTTACCGAAGACCATCTGAAGATCGGCTATGACGCCCTGATGGACATCAAAAACCAGGGGGTCTCCGTGAAACATCTGCGTTTTTAATCTCTTCCCGCCATCATGGAACAGCGTGTCGATCAGACCATCTCCGAGATCCGCAAAGGGAAATTCTTTCCGGTCTATTTCCTTGCGGGCGACGAACCTTACTTCACCGACCAGATCACCGATCTCATCGAGAATCATGCCCTCCCGGAAGAGATGAAAGCGTTCAACCAGCAGATCTTTTACGGCAAAGACTCCGACCTGCGGACCATTATCGAGACCGCCCTCCGCCACCCGATGATGTCGGACCGGCAGGTGGTCATCGTAAAAGAGGCGCAAGACCTGGACATGAAGATCTCCGAAGAAGAAAAGAACCCTCTGGAGAATTATATTGAGAACCCCAACCCCGCCACCGTCCTGGTGTTCGCTTTCAAACACAAAAAGTTTGATAAAAGGACCCGCCTTTTCAAGACGCTGAAAAAGAGCGAACACTGTGTTTTTGTCGAATCTAACAAGATCAGGGACTATAAGATCCCTGACTGGATAAGGGAATACTTTTCCGAAAAAGGGTTCTCTCTCGACACCAAGGCGGCCATGCTGCTTGCCGAGCATGTGGGCAACAGCATCTCCAACATTGTCAATGAGCTGGACAAGCTGGTCATCTCCCTGCCGGAGGAGAGCCGCGAGATCACGGCCGCCCACATTGAGAAGTACACCGGTTACAGCAAGGACTATAATGTCTTCGAGCTGCAGAATGCCATCATCGCAGGGGATGTGGTAAAAGCCAACCGCATCGCGCTGCATTTCTGCAAGAACACCAAACAGCATCCCCTGGTGGTCACGCTGGCGGTGCTGTACCAGTTTTTCATCAAGATCATGCTTTACCAGCGTCTCCGGCATTTGTCGCGCCGGGAGATCGCCTCCACGCTGCGGGTATCCGAATATTTCCTGAAAGATTATGAGAAAGCCTCCCGGCGTTTTTCACCGGGCAAGCTGGCAGGGATCATCGCAGCCTTGCGTAAGACCGACGCCCGTGCCAAGGGGATCGGCAATGTTTCCGCCGGTGACTGCGACCTGCTGAAAGAACTGTTGTATTACATCCTGCACTAACTCACCTGCCATGACCATTGCGCTCATCATCCTCACCAGTGTGATCTCGGTATATGCCTTCAACAACGGCTCACTCTTCCGCCGGCTCCTGCTCAACCCTTACCAGGTGGTCCACCGCCGGGAATACTGGCGTCTTATCACCCACGGCTTCGTCCATGCCGACTGGATACATCTGCTGGTGAACATGTTCGTCCTCTTTTCCTTCGGCATCTTCACCGAGAGGACTTTCGCACAACTGGCCTCTTACGGATACATAAAATATCCGATGATACACTACATCCTGCTCTATTTCGGGGGTATCGTGGTCTCGTCCGTCCCGTCGGTGCTTAAGCACAGGGATCATCCCTGGTACAACTCCGTAGGGGCTTCCGGTGCCGTCTCCTCGGTGATCTTCATCTCGATCTTTTTCCAGCCCACGAACCTGATCTACTTTTATTTCATCCCTGTGCCGGCCATCCTCTTCGGTGTGATCTATCTGATCTACTCACAATACATGTCGCGCAAGAGTGATCAGAACATCAACCACGATGCACATTTCTACGGAGCCGTTTTCGGGTTCATCTATCCGTTGCTGATACATCCTCCGCTGGCACGCATCTTCCTGAGCCAGCTGGGACTGGGATAGACGGCGGTCAGTTCATGCCGGGGTTCTCCGGGAAACCCGCCCACATCTTATATTTTCGTCCCATGCCGCTGAGGATGCTCTTCCAGGCAATGGGGGTATAAGCACTCATGATCTCCGCCGTATCCAGCTGGGTGATCACCCATGAGTTCTCCGACAGCTCCCGCTCCAGCTGACCGGCTTCCCATCCCGAATAGCCAATGAAGAACCTCACCTTATCAGGACCGGCAATCCCTTTCTGCACATACGCTTTCAGCGTCTCATAATCCCCTCCCCAGAACACCTCTCCGGTCACATGCTTGCTGCCGGGAATGATATCCCCGAGGGTATGGATATAATGCATGGTATTGGTAGCTACAGGTCCGCCCACAGAAACGGGTATCCCTGTCGCAGGAAAATCCTTCACCAGCTGGCCGATGTTCATCTCCACCGGCTTGTTGAGGACGAAGCCCAGCGCCCCCTCCTCACCATATTCGGCCAGCAACACGATCGACCGCCTGAAGTACTCATCCGCAAGAAAAGGCTCCGAGATCAGCACCCTGCCACGGGCAGGCACCGTATCTTTCTTCTCCACCGAAAAAAAATCATACTTCAGATCCATAACTCATCCGCCTTCTTTTATAACAAATTTAATGAATTCTTTTGTTTCCTATATGACAAAAGCCGGGTTTTTATACACCAAAAGCCCCCTGTTTTCCTTGGGAAGAAATAAAATAATCATTAAGTTTGCGAACTATAAAACTGAAAACATATATGATAAAGTATCTCGGCGGGGGGGTAATTGTTTTATTGCTGATCTTCTCCTCATGTACCACGCAGAAGCAACTCACTTATCTTCAAGATATTGACACCATCCAGAGTCCGGTCTTCCCGCGTCAGGACAACCCGCCCTACCGGATCCGGAAAGGGGATATTCTTTATGTTAAGATCAGCAGTCTCGACCCGCGGGTAAATGAGATATACAATCCCAACTTCACCCAGAACCAGGTCAACCTGTTCAACAACGACCAGAGTCTTTATATCTACGGATACTCGGTAAACGATACGGGATATGTGGACATCCCCCTCATCGGGACCATCAGGGTGGAAGGGTTGACCATCGAGGAAGCCTCGCAAGCCATCAAAGCACAAACCAACAAGGTCTTACGCGATGCCTCGGCCATTGTCAAACTGTTAAGTTTCAAATACTCTGTCCTGGGGGAGGTGTCGCGTCCGGGGACCTACACCAACTTCAACGATCAGCTCACCGTGCTGGAGGCGATCTCCCGCGCCGGCGACATCAACGAATTCGGTAACCGCAAGAAGGTGCTGGTGCTGCGTCCTTCAAAGAACAACAAGACCATCACCTACCAGCTCGATCTCACCAACTCCAAATTCATCACCTCCGACGCCTTCTACCTGCTCCCCAACGACATCGTTTATGTAAAACCTCTGAAGAGCAGGCCTTTCAAGGCCAACCTGCCCATACTGAGCCTCATACTCTCCAGTGTCTCAACACTCATTCTTGTACTTTCGTTCATCCAAAAATAGGGAATAGCGCAAATGGAGAATCCTTCAGAATATCCATTCATCCAGGAAGAAAGCATTGATCTCAGGAAGTTTCTTTTCAAGATACTTTACAACTGGTACTGGTTTGCCATCGCCATCTTTGTCGCGCTGGTGGGAGCATACATGGTCAACCGCTATGCTACGCCCCAGTACAGTGTCACCTCGACGATCATTGTGCGCGACGACACCAAGGCCGGCAAGGGCCAGCTGAGTGGTTATGAGAACATCATTGAGGGGATGGATATTTTCCGCAGCAAGAAGAACATCTACAACGAGATGGGCATCCTGCAGTCGTACACCATGGCCTACAAAGCCCTCAGCGAGCTGAAGGATTTCGAGATCACCTATGTGCTCGTGGGCCGCCGCGGCATCAAAGAGTCGCAGCTATACAGACGGTCCCCTTTTGTGGTGGAGCTGGACACGACCCATGCCCAGACACGGGGACACCGCGTCAACGTCTTCATCCTCGACAAAAAGAAATACCGCCTGCAGATAGATGAAGAGATGAACATCGACACCGTGATGCGCTACGGAGACCTCTTCTCCAATGAGTTCTTTGCCTTCCGTGTATACCTGCGTGATCCGGAGCATTATGACCCGGAGGAACAGATGTCCAACAAGTACTACTTCGTCATCAACGATATCAACGGTCTCACCAACGGTTACAAGGGCAAGCTGAACATCACCGTCAACGAC
>CAZYQV010000049.1:0-4928 GCA_964649775.1 uncultured Rikenellaceae bacterium | reverse complement strand
ACATAGTTGGCTGCGGGGGTGACGCCGTCGGCTTCCTTCACGAAACCATCGGGGTTGGCAGCACGTGAACGGATGGCGTTGACCTCGCCCATACCCAGGTCATCCTGGCTGAGCATGGCTTCACACTCGGCTTTGAGCAGGAGCACATCAGCGTAACGGATCATACGGTAACCGTTGGCCGTCCATCCGGAGGTCCAGTTACCCACCTCGGTATAGGTACCTTCCTGCGACTTTTTGTACACCTGTTTTTTACCCACATAGGGACCGGCATAGCTCTGGTCACGGATCCAGTCGGAACCGGTCATCTCACCCCAGTCCCAGAAAGGAATACCGCGGCGTCCTACCGACCAGTCGAGACGCGGGTCGAGACGTCCGGTATATTCGGTGAAGGGATCGTCGGGGGTAAGCCCCTGGTCGTTGTTGACGATCTCATCGTTATAAGAGTTGTCGAGATAAGGCAGGCCGTTGGCATCGGTACGGAAGGAGTTGACAAAGTCCTGTGTGGGCTGGAAGAAACCGCAGCAGCCGCCGGGCGATCCACCCGACTTGTAGGGGAAGTTCAGCACTTCACCCCAGCCGCCGTTCCATCCGCCGGAACCGTCATTGACCGAATACTGCACCGTGTAGATGGATTCCACGCCATTGCGTTTCTCGATATCGAAGATCTCCCCGTAAAGAGGATCCAGCTGTGCTTTCTGGCCTGCCGGGTTGGTACCGTTGGCCTCGGCATCTGCCAGCAAAGGCAGTGCCGACTGGTAGTCATTGTACATCTGCATATAGGCCTTGGCCAGGAACACTTCCGAGACGGTCTTGTTGAAACGTCCCACCTGTTCCATGTTGTTCGGGAGCTTGGTCCCTGCCATCAGATCTTCGATGATCTTGTCGCGTACATCTTCGGTGTTGGTTACCGTGGCAGGATCCGTATTCTCGTCCACATAAGGAACAAACCTCCCCGAACCGCGGTCGGCCCACAGCCTCCAGGCTTCCAGATGGTAATATCCCCTCAAGGCCCGTGCCTGGGCGATGAACCAGTTGTACTCATCCTCGGTGATCGTACCACTCTCCTTGGCTTTGTTGGCGGTAAGGATGGTAGAGTTGCACCTGGCGATCCCCTCGTAAACAGCCCTCCATTTCACATTGAGATAGGGATTGGTTGAGGTCTCGGAGAAAGTCTGGATGGGGTTGATATCCGGCTGGTCCCCGGCATCCGTACCCTTGTTGGCTTCGATGGCGCGAATGCTGCCATATACCCAACCACTTGTCGCCGACTGCCAGCCAAAACCGGCAGCGACGCCGTCAAGCATGGAATAGGCTCCGATGAGCAGTCCGTCAACACCCTTGTAGGTAGCCAGCACAGACTGGTCGAGCGAACCGTTCGGAGTGATCTCCAAAAAGCTTTGCTTACAGGAATTAATGAAAATAAGCCCTGTAAAGATCAAGATTCCTGATAAAATTCTTATATTTTTCATTGCTCTGTTATTTTGCATCTGTAATGATATTAAAATCCAACACTTAAACCGAAGATATACTGCTTCACAGCGGGCAGGTTCGCTTCGTCAATACCGAAAGAGGTATCACTCAGTCCGGCGATCTCCGGGTTCAGACCACTATAACTTGTGATCGTGAAGAGGTTGGTCGCCTGAACATAGAGACGAAGGTTGGAAAAGATATTCTTGGCAAAGGTCTTCGGGAAAGTATAACCTATTTGCAGGTTTTTCATCCTGAAGTAAGAACCATTCTCAACATAGTAACTGTTGGAAACCGTGTTGGTGGAGAAGTTGGACTTATTGGAAGCCTTGGGCACCGTAGCATCGGGACGATCGGGTGTCCAGCTGTTATACAGCAGGTCTGTACTTTTCTGTCCCTGGAAGGAGGGCCAGAAATCCAGCCACCATTTGTTGTAGTTGAAGATGTCGTTCCCGGCGGACCCGTAGAAGAACGCCGTCAGGTCGAAACCTTTATAGCCCAGCACCACATTCAGTCCATAAGTAAAGTCGGGGTTCGGGTTTCCGATGAAAGTCCTGTCCTCAGGCGTGATCTCGCCGTCGCCGTCCAGGTCGGCATAGCGGAAGAAACCGGGCTCAGCGCCGTCCTGTGTGGGGGCGGCATCCACCTCGGCCTGGTCTTTGAAGAGACCCACCACCTGATATCCGAAGAACTCACTTACCTCGTGGCCCACCATGTTTCTGTTGAAGGCTCCGATACGGGTGGAATAACTTGCATCGTCGAAGAACTCGTAACCTTCGGCGATCTTCACGATCTCGTTGTTATAGGTAGTCAACTGAGCACTCAGTTCCACCCGGAAATCATTGAAGTGCTGACGATAGGTCAGGTTCAGGTCGATCCCGTGGTTCTTCATTTCACCAATATTCACATAAGGACGGGCAGCAGCTCCGGAGGTACCCGGCAGTTCAGGATTGAAGAGCAGGTCTTTGTTCTGCTTGGAATACCAGTCCAGGATCAACTCGAACTTACGATCCAGTATGGTCAGGTCAAACCCAATGTTGGTGATAACACTCGTCTCCCATTTTGCGTTGGGGTTACCGATGCGTGTGGGACGGAAGCCCTGGAGGGAAGAGTTAAAGGTACCGTTCAGGTCGTAAAAAGAAGTGTTCGGGCTGCCGCCATACAGATAGAACTGGTTGGCCGGCGATACGGGCAGCTGGTTCCCCAGTGTACCGTAGCCTCCACGGATCTTCAGGTCATTGATGAAATCAGCTCCCGAGAGGAAACTCTCATCACTGATCCTCCAGGCTGCCGACACGGAGGGGAAGATCCCGTAACGTGTGTCGGGGCCGAAGACCGACGAGCCGTCCCGGCGGATGGTAGCACTGAGATAATACTTGGATTTGAAGTTGTAGTCGGCTCTCAAAAACTGAGATACAAGTGCCCTGGGAGTATAGAAGCTGGAATTACCGGCCATCAGGTTGGCACCGTTGCTGACGGTCCTGAAAGAATATGCATCGGAGAAATAACCGGCTCTCTGAGCACTCACACTGCGGCCCATACTTGTTTTCACTGCTTCATAACCGAGGACGGCCAGGATCTTATGATCGCCGAACTGACGGTCAAAGGTCAGGGTGTTGGTCCAGGTCCAGTCGCCTCCGTAACCGGAGCCTTCACTGTAAGAAGAGGTGGCTTTGTTCTCTGAGTTCTCATAGGTGGCACCACTCCAGTTGGTCCAGTACCAGCTGCTGATAGATCCTCCAAAAGAGGATTTAAAATTCAGACCGTTGATGATTTTCACATCTGCATAGATATTACCCAGCATCCGGAGGTTCTGCCATTTATCCGTTTTGCTGCGGGTAGCATCGGCCACCCAGTTGTTGGCGTTCCCCAGGCGGGGAGCGATACCTGTACCTCCCCAGTCACCTTCTTTGAAGGTATGAGACAAACCGACAAAGTCGGGTCCGTGCCATTTCACCGGGATGATCGACTGCATCCTGTAAACACCCATCATCAGCGCACCACCTTCACTACCGTTGCCACTGACACCGTGGTCGGACTGGTGGGTGAGGGTCATATTTTCACCGATGGTCACACGGTTCTTGATATTGAACTCGGAGTTGAACCGTGCACTGTATCTCTTATACCAGTTGGTATACACGGTACCCTGCTGGTCAAAATATCCTACGGAAGCATAATACTTGGCATTTTTGTTACCCCCCGACAGGGAGAGGTTGTAGTTCTGGATAGGAGCCGACTGCATCGTCTCATCCCACCAGTTGGTATTGGCTGCCCAGGAGGGAAGCGTCGGCGAAGGATTGCTGGAAGGACCATAGATAGGATGGGTCTCCACCGTTCCGTCATTTTTATAGATGAGCCACTGCAGATCGGCATATTCCTGAGTAGAACACAGATTGTCAGGACCGCTGCCGGGGTTTTGTGTGCCTGCATACATATCGAAGTTCACCTTCACCCCTTCTTCTCCTTTTTTGGTCGTGATCAGGATCACCCCGTTGGAAGCACGTGCACCGTAAACGGAAGCGGCACCGGCGTCTTTCAGGACGGTCATCGACTCAATATCTTCCGGATTGATGTTGCCCACATCTGTGGTAGGCACACCATCCACAATATAGAGCGGATTATTGTTCTGAAACGAACCGAAACCCCTGATCCTCACCTTGGCAGAATAACCGGGACGTGGATCCTGTGTAACCACCACACCGGATACACGACCCTGTATCTGCTGGGTAATGTTTCCCTGCGGCATCTGGGTGATCTCTTCGGAGCTGACCACTCCCACAGAACCGGTGATATCCTTCTTCTGCTGTGTGGCATAAGCTGTGACAACCACACTGCTGAGGGAGGTCACTTCCTGCTGCATCACCACATCGATTTTCGTTTTGTCCCCTACCGGAATCGTCTGGGTCTGATAACCCACTGACGAGAAAACAAGAACGGCATCCGGTCCGGGGACGGTAATGGAGTAATGACCGTTTGCGTCGGTCACAGCTCCTTTCATGGTCCCCTGGATAACGATATTCACCCCCGGAAGGGGTCCTTCCTCCTGGGAAGTTACCGTACCAGTGACTGTCCTCTCCTGTGCAGAGGCAAAGCCAAGCGCAATACCGAAAAGGAAAAGCAATATCATGCTTCCCCTCTTAAAAAATAAAGCTTTTTGCATAATTTCTAGGTTTAGGTTAATTACTAACTAAAAAAACGGTATATATATATTGTAACACGGTTAATACATATCTAATGCCCATCAAATGTATAAAATATTGAAAAAACAAAAAAAAATATATAAAAAAATCCGCATATTGTTTTTAACACTTTCTTACCATTAAATAATCACACTCCTTTTAAAATACAATTCACCAAACAGTTAACATCAATAATGTGTTGTTCATTTTCTTAAAACAATTAAATATCCAACGATTTTTTTCGAAAAAAAACCGGATCATGCCCTATCCCTTATTTTCCGG
>CAZYQV010000048.1:0-8642 GCA_964649775.1 uncultured Rikenellaceae bacterium | reverse complement strand
GCAATCCCCTGGTGGATGCGTTGCTGGGGGCCGGTGACAAAACACCCTTTTTTGAAGAAGAAGAGGAGACCTTTCAGGAAGTGGAGGAGAATGCTTATGCGATAGAGCAGAAGGAAGAGCCGGAGCCGGAGCCGGAGGTCTTCCTGCCGCCGGAGGAGGAGGGACAGAGCGCGCTGGCATCCCGGCAGGAGAAGAAAAAAGAAACTCAGGACAAGAACAGGATCGTGGCCGATCAGCCCGACTGGCAGAAGTTCATGGATGAGCAGAATGAGGAAGAGACATCCGAGATACTCAGGGATTTTGATCCCGTGAAAGCCGTGATCTATTCTGAGATCATGGAACGGAAATACTTTTGACAGGATAAGACCGTTTTCGCCGCAGAGAGTCCAGGTATCTGTGGCGGACGAGGGGGCGGGAGAGGATGTTTAGTAGCTGGAATCCTTTGAATTAAAAAAAATTTGTATCTTTATGCCGTAAAATTACGGTAAGAAAAAATGAGAAAGAGTTCCCTGCTTTGTGGAATTCTTTTTGTTTTTACCTGTTTGATAAAAAGATCCGGACTATGGGAGAAGTGACTTACATTACGGAAGAAGGATTGCGCAAGCTGAAAGAGGAGCTGGAGCAGCTCACGCGTGTAGAGCGGCCTGCTATCTCGCGGCAGATCGCCGAGGCCCGTGACAAGGGGGATCTCTCGGAGAATGCCGAGTACGATGCGGCCAAGGAGGCACAGGGGATGCTGGAGATGAAGATCGCCAAGCTGGAGAACCTGATCGCCAATGCCCGTGTGATCGATGAGTCGAAGATAGACACCTCGACGGTGCAGATGATGAACAAGGTGAAGCTAAAGAACCTGGCCAACGGTCAGATGATGGAATATACGCTGGTGTCGGAGACGGAGGCCGATCTGAAGACGGGCAAGCTCTCCATACAGACGCCTATTGCCAAAGCGCTCATTGGCCGGAAAGCAGGGGAGAAGGTGGAGGTGTCCGTCCCGTCGGGGACCCTCTCGCTGGAGATCGTCGAGATATCCATATAAAACACTTTTGTCATGAGCACAATCTTTTCCAGGATCGTCCGGGGCGAGATCCCTTCGTACAGGATCGCCGAGGATGACAACTACTATGCTTTTCTTGATATCAACCCCCTGGCGCAGGGTCATACGCTGGTGATCCCCAGGCAGGAGACCGACTATCTCTTTGACCTGGAGGACGACCTCCTGGCCGGCATGATGGTCTTTTCCAAGAAAGTGGCCCTGGCCATCGAGAAGGTGGTGCCGTGCAAACGCATCGGCGTGGCCGTGCTGGGGCTGGAGGTGCCCCATGCCCATATCCATCTGATCCCTATCAACAGTGAGGCCGATATCAGTTTCTCAAGGCCCAAGCTGAAGCTTACCGACGAGGAGTTCCGTGCGCTGGCTGAGAAGATCAGCCGGGAAGTGCGGCTGTGATCAGTCGGTTATCCTGTCTTTGTTTTTTCTGATGAAATCCTTCCAGCTGGAGGAGGATCCTGATTTTCTGATGCCCTGGTTCTCGAAGTGGTGGCATACGGCTGCGGCGAGGGCGTCGCTGGCGTCGAGCTGGTCGGGCATCTCCCTGAAGTGAAGGATATGTATGAGCATGGCCGACACCTGTTCTTTTGAGGCGTTGCCCTGGCCGGTGATGGCCATCTTGATCTTGCGCGGAGCATATTCGAAGACGGGCACCTCCCGGTGGAGGCCGGCGGCGATGGCTGCCCCCTGGGCCCTGCCCAGTTTGAGCATCGACTGCACGTTCTTGCCGTAAAAAGGAGCCTCTATGGCCAGCTCGTCGGGGTGGTAGGCATCCACCAGCCCCAGCACGCGTTCGAAGATATGTTTCAGCTTCAGGAAATGGGAGTCGTATTTGCGCAGGTCGATCACGCCGATGGCAGGCACCGTGAGCACTTTCCCTTTGACCTCCAGGATACCGTAGCCGGTATAGTTGGTGCCGGGGTCTACCCCGAGGATGATTTTTTCTTTGTTCTCAGTCATGCGTAACTGTTTACAGGGCGCCTATCTCCTGTTGCAGGCCGTGCCATACAGGCATCTTCACCCATGCCGATTTGCGCTGGCCCGGGTTGGGGAAGGTGCCGGTCTCCAGGTAGATGATCGCATCCCGCAGACGGGGCTCGCGGCGGTCGCTGAAGCCGTACTGCAGCCCGTCGCCGGCATAGTCGTCGGCGGGGATACCGTCGAAGTAGTCGCCCTCGCCGTCGGCGTTGACCAGTTTGAAGCTCACGGGCACGAAGACATACTTGTCGTATATCCAGGAGTGCATGCCTACGGGCTTGCCGTAGGTGCGGTCGCCGATGAGTGCCACGGTCATGAACGGTTTCAGCCCGTTGATGATCACCTCGCTGGCCGAGGCGCTGCCGCGGCTGGTGATGTAGATGACCTTGTCAAGGGTGAGGGCCTGCTCTTCCTCCGTGAAGGGGATATCTTCGTCCTGGTCGCTGCGTTTGTCGTTGTGCTCCAGACGACAGAGGGTCTTGCCTTTGTTGGCATTGCCGGCGATGAGGCTGCCCAGCTTGCGGGCCACGTCGAGGCTCCCCCCGCCGTTGTACCGCAGGTCGACGATGAGCTGTGTGGCGTTGACCGACTTGAAGTAAGCAAAAGCCTCGTCCAGCTCTTCATTGGCTGTCTGCACGAAGGTCTGGAAGACCAGATGACCGACCACCTCGTTGTTGACATGGAGGGTGTCGGCCACCAGCACGGCATTGATCTGTATGGTGTCTTTCACCACATTGTATGAGACGGCGGTGCTGTCGGGCTTGAGGAAGGTGAGTTTCTTCTCCACGCCGGCCACCGGCTCACCCATCAGGGGAGAGAGGTCCTCGTTGGGGGCCAGCACATGATCGTCGACAGCCGTCAGCTGCCAGCCGCGCCGCACCCCGTCGGGCCACAGCTGGGAGTCCTTGAAAACAAAAGAGATCCATATCTTTCCCTGCTCATCATAACCATAGCCGAAGCCGAAGCCCAGGTACTGGCCGGCACCGAAATAGCTCTCAAAGAGGGATTTCTCGGCTACGAAGCTCCACTTGTCGAGCTCCTTATAGCGCAACGCTTCCAGCAGGTCTTCCGGGCCCTTGTAATCGTTCACATTTACCTCGGGCATCTTATCGTACCAGAGATACCAGTCCTGCATGATCTTGTACAACCGGTCACGGGCTTTTTCTTCGACCGTAGGCTCCTGGGGCGGTTCGGGCTCATCTTTCTTACAGGAAAAAAGGCCGGTGAGCAGGAAAAGAAAGATCAGGGTAACCGGCAGGGAAGAGATACGCGAAAAGGTTTTCATGAGTATATTTTTATTATGACAACGTCTTTTTGACAAAATAGTTCTGCACAAAGATACCACCAATTATCAATATCAGTCCGATCACCGTTGTGGGATATATTTTTTCTCCCACCAGCTGATGGATGAAGAAGAGCGACAAAAAAGGTGCCAGATAGACCAGATTGCTGATCGTGGCCGTATTTTTTGCCAGTTGCAGGGCTTTCAGCCAGATCAGGAAGGTGAAGCCCATTTCGAAGAGGCCGGCATAGATGCCTGCTGCGACGGCTGCCGGCGGGGGGACGAAGCTGTTGTCTGTGAAGGCCAGGAAAAGGGTGATATAGAGGAAGGCGAAGAAAAAGTTCGTGAAGAGGGCGATGACCTCCTGTCGTGTGTCTTTCATGTGGAGGATCCAGAAGAAGGCCCAGATCACGGAGCTGCCGGCGGCCAGCACCACGCCCGTGATGTCGGTATGGCCGAACCCCAGCAGGTCGCCGCGTGAGGAGACGAAGAAGATGCCGGTGAAGCTGATCAGCAGGGCCAGGTAGCTCTTTCCGCTGATCTTTTGTCCAAGCATGACGGCGGAGAGATAGACCAGCACCAGGGGCCAGATCATGTTGAGCGGCTGGGCGATCTGCCCCGGCAGACGGGAATAGGCTTCAAAGAGGATCAGGTAGTAACCGAAGGGGCTGAGGATACCCAGCAGGGCGGAATGGAGGAGCTCGCCGGACGACTGCCGGAGAAGGAGCTTTGTCCTGCCGGTGATGATGATGACCGCCAGGAAAGCTGCCAGGGAGGTGGCGTTGGCCCAGAAAAGGAGCGTGGCGGGGGAGGTCGCCCGCAGGCCGAGCTTGAAATCCGAGGGGATGGTTGCCCAGAAGAAGATGGCGACCAGGGCATACAGGTATGCTTTTTTCTGGTCTCTTACTCCTGGTGAGCGGCTTGTCATGGACGATGAACGATGAACGATGAATCCTTCCCTCAGCTAATCATCCCGAAGCCGGTATAGGGCACCAGGGCTTTGGGTATGCGTATGCCCTCGGGGGTCTGGTTGTTCTCCAGGAGGGCGGCGATGATGCGTGGCAGGGCCAGGGCGCTGCCGTTGAGGGTGTGGGCCAGACGGGTCTTTTTGCTGCCGCTCTCGCGGAAACGCAGTTTCATGCGGTTGGCCTGGTATGCCTCGAAGTTAGATACCGAGCTCACTTCCAGCCATTTTCCCTGGGCGGCGGCAAACACCTCAAAGTCGTACGTGAGGGCCGAGGTGAAGGAGAGATCGCCTCCGCAGAGCTGCAGGATACGGTAGGGGAGCTCCAGCTTTTTTACCAGTCCTTCCACGTGGGCTACCATCTCTTCGAGGGTGTCGTAGGACCTGTCGGGGTGTTGTATCTGTACGATCTCCACCTTGTCGAACTGGTGCACCCTGTTGAGGCCCCGCACATCCTTGCCGTAGGAGCCTGCCTCGCGACGGAAACAGGGGGTGTAAGCCGTGTTTTTCACGGGCAGCGTGTTGCTGTCGAGGATCATGTCGCGGTAGATATTGGTGACGGGCACTTCGGCCGTGGGGATGAGGTAGTAAGGGTCGGTAGCCAGCTGGTACATCTGTCCCTCCTTGTCGGGCAGCTGTCCTGTGGCGTAGGCCGACGCTTCGTTGACCATCAGGGGGGGCAGCACCTCGCGGTATCCGGCGGCGACGGCCTCGTCCAGGAAAAAGCTGATGAGGGCCCGCACCAGCCGGGCTCCCTGGCCTGTGAAAACGGGAAAACCGGCACCCGTCAGCTTGTTGCCCAGCTCGAAGTCGATGAGGTCGTATTTCTTCCCCACCTCCCAGTGGGGCAAAGCCTCGCCGGAGAACGCGGGGAAGGTGCCGCCACGGCGTATCTCCACATTGTCCTGGTCGCCCTTGCCCGGAGGCACCGAAGGATGGGGTACATTGGGCAGGGTGATCAGCAGGGCTTCCAGCTGTTTCTCTTTCTCATGGAGAGTGTTGTTGAGTGTTTTGATCTCCTCTTTCAGGCGTGCCACCTCCTCGCGGGCCCTGCCGGCCTCCTCTTTTTTGTTTTCTTTGAAGAGCACACCGATCTCTTTCGAGCGTCTGTTCAGCACGGCCTGTTTGCTGTCGGTGTCTGTCTGTATGGTGCGCCGCTGCTGATCGATCTCGAGGATCTCCCGGATGACGGGGGCGGCATCAAAATTTTTGATCTTCAGACGTTCTATGATCTCTTCGTGGTTCTCCCGGATCTGTTTCAGTGTGAGCATGACGGTAGGGTGTTAAAGGTGGCGCAATTTAAAAAAAAACTCCCGGAACATGCACCCTGACAGGGCATATCCCGGGAGAAAAAAAATATAGATACGTTTACTTTCCGGCTTCTCCGGCGGGGATGATGGAGACGTAGGATTTGTTGTTGTGTCTCTTCCTGAACTCCACCACGCCGTCGACGAGGGCGAAGAGAGTATGGTCGTTGCCCATGCCCACGTTGAGGCCGGGATGATGGCGTGTGCCACGCTGACGGACGATGATGTTGCCTGCTTTGGCGTACTGTCCGCCGAAAAGTTTCACACCCAGTCTTTTGCTTTCCGATTCGCGGCCGTTTCTTGAACTACCGGCTCCTTTTTTGTGTGCCATAGCGGTAAATATTAAGTATTATTTTTCTTCTTTTTTATCACCGGCTTTTTTTGCTGCCGGTTTTTTTGTTTTGGCGGCTGTGCTCTTGCTTTTGGCTGTTGTCTCTTTTTTGGCGGCAGCTGTCTTGGTGGTTTTTTTGGCGGCGCCGGCTTTTGTGGCTGTTTTCTTTTCTGCCGTGGTCTTTTTGGGAGCAGCTTTGGCTTTGGGAGCCGCCTTGGCCGTGGCTTTGGCTTTGGTCTCTGCTGCCGGAGCCTCTTTCTTCTCCTCAGCTTTGGGGGCTGCAGCTTTTTTTGGGGCAGCCTTGCCTTTTTCGATGGCCTCGATGCGGATCTCCGTCAGGTACTGGCGGTGTCCGTTGAGCTTCTGATATCCTTTTCTTCTCTTTTTCTTGAAGACCCTGACCTTGTCGCCTTTCAGATGTGTGATCACCGTGGCCTTCACATGATAATCCTTCACCACGGGTGTGCCTACCAGCGTCTTACCGTTCTCTTCCACCAGCAGGACCTGGTCCAGGACGATCTTGTCCCCTTCCTTGTCCTGAAGACGGTGGACGAAAATATTTTCGTTTTTCTCCACTTTAAATTGTTGCCCTGCAACTTCTATGATAGCAAACATATCCTTTGCGTTAAAAAATGTAACTTATTTTGGGACTGCAAAAATATAAAATTTACCTTACATTCAAATATTTTGGATAAATATTTATTTCGAAGGGTCCCTGTGACTAAAATAATACGGGAATCATTATATTTGTATTTCGTACAGAGGGGAAGATCATCATTATTTATAAGGTATGGCCAGAATACAACTGAATGTTTTAGGGCTCTCATACAGCCAGACACAGTCCGGGGCTTATGCGCTGGTGTTGACGGAGCAGAACGGTGAGCGCCGGATCCCCATCATCATCGGCGGGTGTGAGGCCCAGGCGATCGCCATCGCCCTGGAGAACCTGCAGCCTCCAAGGCCACTGACACACGACCTGTTCTACAATTTTGCCAAGACCTTTGACATCCTGCTGCGAGAGGTGGAGATCTACAAGCTGGAGGAGGGTGTTTTCTACAGCAAGCTGTTCTGTCGTCAGGGAGAACGCGAGGTGGTCATCGATGCCCGCACCTCCGATGCCATTGCCCTGGCGGTACGTTTTGTCTGTCCTATCTACACTACCGAGGAGATCATGGCCCAGGCCAGCATGGTGATGGATTCGAACGAGACGGAGGATGATCTTGACCTCGGCGAAGAGGAAAAGCCTGCAGCCTCTCCCTCCTCCGAGTTCCGTAAGTTCTCGCTGAGGGATCTGAAGAAGATGCTTGAGCAGGCTGTCAGTGATGAGGATTACGAACGGGCTTCCCTGATCAGGGATGAGATAAAACGCCGTGAACAGCAAAGCCAATGACCGTCTTTCTGCGAGGGAAGATCTCTTTCCTTTGCGGTCCGTCTGTTCGCGGATCATTCAGGCATACATCTGAAAAAACTACGGTATGAGGAATCTTTTTTTCATTTTCCTGGTGTTTTTCCTTTTTTCTCCTGCATTGCAGGCTTCGCCTGACAGCGTCACCGTGGCTGCTGATACGGCGGTAACGGATACGGTGGTGGCGGCTGCTGTGCCTGCCGACGACAGCGGCGGCAAGCCCTCGCTGCTCAGCGACGGCTCGGGGCAGGTGGTCTCCACAAGCATGGGCGGCGGCTTCTCCCTCACCTCCCTGTTGCGGGGACTGTTAGGGATGGTCGTGCTCATCCTTATCTCCTGGCTTTTCAGCACCGACCGTGCGGCGATCTCCTGGAAAGTGGTGCTCACCGGCCTCCTCATACAGGTGTTGATGGCCGTGAGCATCCTGTACATACCGGTGATACGCATGATCTTCGAGTTTACCGGCAAGATCTTTGTCAAGATCCTGGACTTTACCGGCGAGGGGACCACCTTCCTCTTCGGCAGTCTGACCGATACGGCCCGTTTCGGGACCATTTTTGCCATACAGATCCTGCCCACGATCATCTTTTTCTCGGCCCTCACCTCACTGCTCTTTTACTGGGGGGTCATCCAGATCATCGTTTACGGCCTGGCCTGGGTGATGACCAAGGCGTTGAAGCTCTCCGGCGCCGAGAGCCTGTCGGTGGCCGGCAACATTTTTCTGGGGCAGACCGAGTCGCCCCTGATGATCAAGGAGTATATTCCTTTCATGAACAGGTCGGAGATCCTGCTGGTGATGATCGGCGGCATGGCCACCCTGGCGGGAGGGGTGCTGGCGGCCTACATCGGTTTCCTGGGCGGCTCCGACCCGGTGCAGCGCCTTATCTTTGCCAAGCACCTGCTGGCCGCCTCGGTGATGGCGGCGCCGGGGGCTGTGGTGGTGTCGAAGATCCTGGTGCCGCAGACCGAGGAGATCAGTTCGAACATCAAGATCACCAAAGAGAAAGTAGGGAACAATGTGCTGGATGCCATCTCCAACGGCACCATCCAGGGGCTTAAGCTGGCGGCCAATGTGGCGGCCATGCTGCTGGTCTTCCTGGCTTTCATAGCTTTTATCAACTTCATCCTGCTGAAGGTGGGGGGCTGGACCCATCTCAACGACGTGATCGACCGCATCACGGCCCATCGTTATCATGAGCTCTCCCTGCAGTTCGTCCTGGGCTATCTGATGGCTCCCCTGATGTGGCTCATCGGCGTGGCCAAGGAGGACATTGCCCTGGTGGGGCAGCTGCTGGGCGAGAAGATCATCATGACCGAGTTCGTCGGC
>CAZYQV010000047.1:0-3104 GCA_964649775.1 uncultured Rikenellaceae bacterium | reverse complement strand
GAATCAAGTTTCGCCAAGTAGTATTTCCAAGGCATTAAAGGCAGATAATCAAAATATTCATCATAGCACAATTGAAAAATTTATCGAATATCTTGTTGAAAGCTTTGTATTTTATAGAGTCAATCGCTTTGATATAAAAGGGAAAAAACAACTTGCTACTTTGGAAAAATATTACATTGTTGATGTTGGATTATTGAATGTATTAGTTGGTAGAGAAAGAACAGCCGATAGAGGTCATATTCTTGAAAACATTGTATATCTTGAATTATTAAGAAGAGGATATAAAGTTTGGACAGGTCGATTGCGTAATGCGGAGATAGATTTTACAGTAAAAAATCAGGAAGGAGAAATTGAATATTATCAAGTTTCCTGGGAAATATCGAATGAGGAAACCGAAAAAAGAGAATTTGCTCCGTTGGAAAAGATAAAAGACAACTATCCGAAATTTTTACTGACAACAGACAATTTTACTCAAAGTAAATCCGGGATAATTCACAAAAATGTATTTGAATGGTTATTAGAGATATAGACAAGAATAAAAAGAGCGAACGCCCAACAAAGAACTGAGCTAAGATCCAAAAAAAACCAATAGAATATCCTTTTCGAACTACCCCGCTTTTGGGGAAAGCTTTCAAATATTTCAATAAACAACAAACCACAACAATACCTGAATCATGAATGACATTCTTATTGCACTGATCATTGGAACAGTAGCGGGAGTGATCGATGTGATCCCGATGCTCATTCAGAAAATGGACAAATATGCCAACCTCTCTGCATTTTTTCATTGGCTGGTTCTGGGAATAATTATTCCGTTCGTATCGTGGAATATGGCACCCTGGCTGAAAGGACTGGTGATCGCGGAACTTGCAGCCATTCCCGTTTTATTAATGATCGTGAAAGAAGACAAAAAGGCCATTCTCCCCGTTTCGGTCATGTCGGCCATCCTGGGAGCAGGCACAGGTCTGGCAGGAGCTTATTTCATAGGATAGATCCGCAAACCGGCTTTGGCAAGATCGGGTCACCGGTCCTTTTTCAGATATCCCCGATAAGTCTCTGCAGCTCCCTGATATGATCCGGATATATTTTCCGGGGGTTGACATGGTATTTTTTACAGAGGGAAGCTGCCAGTCCCACGGCCACTCCCATCTGGCCGGTGGTGTTCATCACCCGCGGGCCGCCCAGCCCCACATGCGAACAGCTGAAACACCTGCCGGCCATGAACAGGTTCCTGATATTTTTTGAATAGAGGGAGCGGTAAGGGATGGTATAATGATCCACGCGGTAATAGAGGGCTTCGGAGAGGAAGTCGGGCTTCGTGGTATCCACCAGGCACTGCTGGTAGTGCACATCGACAGGCCGCACGCCTATGGCCACGGCGTCGGGGAACTTACGCAGCTCCCTCACATCGCGGAAGGTAAAGATATGATCCCCGGCCAGCCGCCGCGACTCCCGCTTGCCCACGAGGTAAGAGACCCACTCCAGCGCCAGTTTTTCATTGCCGGGCAGCTGTTTGGCATTGTAGAAAGAGCCATAGATGGCCCTGAACATGTGATCGCGTATCTCCTCCGCATCCCTGATCTGGTGCACATCGTCGCGCGAGAACTCCCACTTCCAGGTGCCGTGGGTGGCCCGGTATTCTTTTGCCACGGGCAGGGCCCAGGGCACCGCGGGGAAAGAGACCTCCCTTTTCTCCTCTTTCGTCCGCCACAGCACCGACGAGCCCATCACCCTGTTGTCCGCTTTCTCAGGGCTCCACAGGTCGCCGTATTTCTCCAGGTGCTCCCCATACTGAGAGGCCGGCTCCCGGCCGTACATATACTCCGCCCCTGCCCAGTAGCCGATCCAGCCGTCGCCGGTGCAGTCGATATAATACGGCGCTTTGAAACGGATCTGCTCACCCGTGGAGGTATGCCGCGCATCCACCGAGGTGATGGAGTCGCCCGCAGTATTTGCATCGAAGGCGCGCCAGTTGAGGAAAAGATGGAGGTTCTTATATTTCCTGAGGTTCCTGAGTCTTTTCTGGTCATCCTGTCTGGCGCGGGGGTCGCCGTTGGGCCAGTGGTCGGTATTGATCATGCTGAGGATCCTCTCTGCCGGGCCCGTGATCCCTTCGGTATGCACCCTTATCTCGCTGCTGGCGTTGCCTCCCGGCACGGGGCGGTCGTGCACCAGGGCCACCTGCATGCCCTGCTCCGCTGCCGCGATGGCCGCAGCACACCCCGCTATCCCGCCTCCCACGATCACCACATCAAAAGTTTTTTCCGGCACAGGCAGCGTATCTTCCCCCGGGAGCTCCTTCCTCCAGGCAGCAAGGGTCCCGGGGTCATCGGGTGGTGGCACCTTCTCTTTGCTCAGATATACGGCATCACACCTCCCCTCGAAACCGGTCAGGTCGTGCAGCTCCAGGGCAAGAGAACTACTTTTCAATGAGAACGTCCCCGCATACTGCCACTGCCATCCTTCTTCCGGAAGGGTGCCCAGCGTGTCCGACGGCTGGCCGTTGATGCGCATCAGGAACCTGCCGGGGGGGTGCCACGGCCCCACGGCCCAGTTCTTCGTCCGCACCCACACATGATATTTCCCCGCCACAGGCACCGGCACCGTGGTGCGTGCATCGGCCACAGGCTTCCCCAGGCCATGTGCCAAAAGATAAGGTGATCCCATCTGCTCCACAAACTGGGGATCCGTCACCCAGCCCCCTTTGTGCGAAAAGCTTTCGGCTTCCACCAACACCTTGTCAACACCCTCACGGGAGCAGGCGGTGAGGAGAAGCAGTCCTGCCCAGAAAATAATCACTTTTGCTTTCATATCATTGTAATTTTCCCCCTGTGCCCTTTACGGGGTTTCTTGTGTATCGTATAGCCGGGAGTTGACAAAATCCCGTACAACATCCCCTTTCCCGTCGAACACATGCAGGTCATAACGGAAAACCACGCTCGTCCCAGCGTTCTGCCATGCCGGCTGTGCCGCGTCGGGCAGAGGGTGTTTGTTCTCCTTCACGGGCATGAAGACACAGAAGGAGTCATCTCCTTTCTTCGCCGCCAGGCTCAGCACCTTCACCTCACCGTCCTCGGTGTATATGAAAGGCCGTTCCAGGCGGT
>CAZYQV010000046.1:0-3723 GCA_964649775.1 uncultured Rikenellaceae bacterium | reverse complement strand
ATCTTGTTGCTGGGTGCATCTTTCCCGAAAACAGAGGAAGGCACGATGGTGGGAACCACCATGGCTGCTGCTGCCGTGGCAGCGCTTTTCTTGACAAAATTTCTTCTTTTCATTATTGTTGGTTAGTGGTTAGTAGTTCGTAGTTTTGAGTATCGAGTTTCGAGTTTTGAGTTAGCCGGAACATTGCGAGACCCAATGCAGCCCTCCCGAAACCAAGACAAAGCCTGACTTTGCGAGGCCGCAGGCCGTGGCAATCCCATCAAATTTACACTCGTCTCTTTTCTTCGCCTCATCTTTTACCCGCCGTAGCCTTGTGCGAAGGCGGGGCTTCATCGCTTTATCGCTTTATCACTTCTTCCTTCATCGATCATCCTTCCCAACAGCCCATCTGATCCCTCCTGCCAGATGTTTCCGGAACAGCGGGTCGGAGTAAAAGGAGGCGTCGTGGCCCAGGGCAGTGTACCACTCTCTGCCGCCGTCCCAGGTATGGCACCAGCAGAGGGGGAAGAGGTCACCGAAGGTACGGCCGGGGTATTCATCCCGTCCTTTATCCTCCACCGTCGTCAGGTCGGCCGACAATAGCACGTGTATGTCGGGGTTGAGCTCGTTGGAGTAGTAACACTCGTCGTTCACCTTCCAGCGTGCCGGCAGGAAAGAGGTGGAAGGGTGATGCGGGTCGGTGACCACCACCGTGAATTTCTGGTGATGGGCATGACGGACGAACTTACCCCCCACCATGGCCCACATCCAGGGCCAGTCGCGCTCGGTGGCGTTGGCCGAGTGGATCCCCACAAAGCCGCCGCCGCCACGGATATATTCCTGCAATGCTTTCTTCTGCGACTCATCGTCGAACACCTTGTTGTTGGTGTTGGAGAAGATCAGCGCATCGTACTGTTTCAGGTTGCCGGGCGTGAAGGCCGCCGGGTCGGTGGTGGTGTCGGCGGCGATGCCCATCTCAGCACAGATCTCCTGCAGGGCTTTGATGCTGGCGGGGATGTTGTCGTGGACATACCCTTTTCCATTCTTTGTGTAGATCAGTACCTTTTTCCCTTTCAGGCCGGTGTTGTGGCTTTGTGGCTGCGGCAGACCCGTGAGGGCGATGCCGGCAAGAAGCAGAGTGATAAAAACGGTTTTCATGGCAGTGGTGTGTTTATGTTTACAGTGATCTTACCGGAGAATCCTTTCCAGTAAGCTTCGGCTTCCTCTTTGGTGCTGTGTCCGTCATATACGAACATGCGGTAACGGAGGGTGTGTCTCTCTCCGTAAGCAAAATGCCATCCGTGGAGGCGTATGGGGCAGAACTCGAAGAAGAGGTCGCCGCGGCCTTCGTTGGCGTCGGGCGGCCACACCCGCATCGGCTCGGGGTACTCGCGGTTGGCAGGATGGTCCATGAAGAGGATGCCGCTGGTGCCTGCCGGCGAGGTTCCTTCGATGCGGCACCAGCGGGCGCGTGTGGCGTCGGCCTCCTTCCGTGTCTTGCCTTCGGAGGTGAGGACGGTGCTGTTGTGACGGTCCCATTTTTCCGTGGCGCGGTACCCCAGGCCCCCCCCGTAACGGTAAGCATCCAGCATGATGCCCTGGGTGAGGGGCGTGCTCTGCGTGGTGAGGTAGTCGATAAGCCATCCTTTGTCCCCCGGGAGGTGCCAGGCACGCACCGTCAGCACCTCGTCGATGGCCGTATGCTCATTACGGGCGTCATCATAATATATATGCTCCTGACGCACGGTGATGCTGCAGAAAAGATCCCCCTCGACGACTGAGAGGAGCCCGGCGAAACGCACCCTGCCCTGGCCCTTGCCCAGGTTCCAGAAATCCACCTCTTTCCCGTCGATATGGGTTTTGGTCCAGGGTCCCCAGATACCGTAATGGTGCAGGTGGTCGGGCGGCTGTATGCGTGTGAGCACCATGCCCGAAGGGGAGTAGAGGGGATGGATATACCCGGAGCGGTGGTAGTTGCCGTCGGCGCCGGCGGGCGGTGGCGTATCGGCATAATGATAGGCAAGGACCGGCTTTTTCCCGTCGTAAAGAACGTAAGCATCCCCCTCATCCCGTACACGCATGAGGGGAAGGTGCATCTTTTTTTCAGGTTTTCTGACCAGTGTGTACTCCCTGCTGCCACCGTCGGCAAAGAACCAGAGGGTGCCGTCGTCATACTGGCACGAAACCTCCGTGGAGCCGCCGCCGCTTGCAGCAAAAAGGCATAGACGGGTATTGTCGAAAGAGGCATTGTCGGGGAGTACGAATCCGCGGACGGCTACCGGCCCCCGGCGCTGTGCCACACTGTCGTCAAGCGTGAAGTGCAGCAGCGTCTGGGAAAACAGAACCGGCGTCAGAAGGAATAATACAAAAGAAAGATATTTTTTCATGCGATAAAGATCTGTTCTGGCAGCAATTTAATATTCAATATTCAATCCCAATTGAGAAACGGTATAAATGTTTGGTATTTGGAAATTGAGATTTGGATTTGTTTGTTATTTGCTATTTGTTATTTGGAATTTAATCTCTTTACCGTATCCAGGAACGCCCGTAAGTTTTCCGTGCTGACGTCCGGCGGCATACCTCCGCCGCACGACCAGAGGATGCGTTTCCGGTCTTTCGCGGAGGTGATCATCTTTTCCGTTTCTTCGGCCACCTGCTCCGGCGTGCCGGCGGCCAGCACGTCGCGCGGCGGCAGGTTGCCCAGGAGCACCACCTCCGGCCCGGCCAGCCCGCGGATCTCGTCAAGGGTATGGTCAAAGCTGAAATTAAAAAGGTTGACATCCATCTCCCGGAGATACCTGGCCGTGATCAGTCCCTGGGCGTCGTTGTGCAGGAAGCGCACCGGCGCCTCAAAGGCATGGAAGATACGCTGCAGGTAGGGGAGGGCGAAGGTCCTGAACTCCTCGTCGCCAACGAAGCCGATGAGGTCGTCAAGGATGAAGATCCCTTCGATGGAGGGAAAGAGGTTTTTCTGGTGTTGCAGCCAGGTGACGGTGAACTGTGTGATCTTCTCCAGCAGGGCATGGGTCTCGTCCGGGTACATCATGATGTCGGTCATCAGCTCGGTGGTGCCGCGCAGGTAGGAGGCGATGTTCATGGGGCCGCGGGCCACGGCGAAGCGAATCTCGTGGCCCAGCGCACGGATGCGGTCGTGAGAGTGCTGCAGCCGTGCTGTGACGAAAGGCAGCAGACCGTCCTTCGCCGGGTCGGGGATCTCCAGCAGGGAGATATCTTCCGCCGACCGCAGCACCTTGTGGGCCCAGGGGAGAGAGTCCTCATGCCAGGAAACCCTCGAACCGAAAGCCGAAGGCTCAGTGACCATGCCGTACTCCGACCAGAAACCCGGCAGGAAAAGTACATCGGGAAACATCTCCACTGCCTTTTTGTTGGCTTCATACCACAGCTCGTCAGAGGTGTAGTAGTCCAGGGTGGTGATGCCCGCCCATCCCGGCAGCCAGGGGCTGTCGATGATGAAACCTGTAAGGTCCTCTCTCATGGATTTGCCCTGAACGAGGTTTAATAATGTTTCCCACTGGTGCTCTGCCATAATGCGTTGTGTTTTTAGATCATCTTGTAAAGAAATTCAATTGTAAATTGTTTTTGTATAAATTTTTTTACATTTACATGTATTATCTTGACTTATTTGTCCTGAATAGCAAAGAAACTATAGTTTTTTTAAAAAAAGAAGATAGATGTTATGAAAATAATGCACGAACTCATCAATTTTCGCGATGGCGAATACCT
>CAZYQV010000045.1:0-4231 GCA_964649775.1 uncultured Rikenellaceae bacterium | reverse complement strand
CCGATAGGGGGTTTCATCAGGCACGCTGTCGAGAGGAATCACGCGGGTGTAATTACTAAAAGTATATTTTATCCCCACAAAATTCCGGTAGGACACTCCGTAGTTCACCCCCGGCGAAAAAGATATATTCCTGAAGTCGGTCAAGATTCCGTCCTTTTCGCGGGTATCGTTCCCTATTCCGTAAAAGATGGAAGGAAAACCTTTCACCGAAAACTTCAAAAAGGTGTTCCAACGGTTCCCTCCGTGAATAAGATCCAGATCGGCAGTAAAACCATACTGTTGATTAAGTGAATAGACCCCATCCAAAACCACTTTTGAGTCTCTCACCAACGAATCGGGCAATTGCCGGGAGGATATCTTAAAAGCATTGTACTTGACAAGTCCGAAATACCAACTTGTCTCCGTAGAATACCCTACCGCCGGCAACGGAGCATACTGAAAAATTTTTTCGAGAGAGAGTTCCACCTTTTCGGAGAAACTCTTTTTTACCTCATTTTTCTGTGGGCTCAATGTATCTGCCGCTACAGGCAACCCATCCCCTGCGGCAGACAACGTCAGGGAGGACCCTGTCAGGAGCAGCATGACTATCCATCCGTATGTTCCGTATTTCATCACCCCGGCCGTATAAAAGAAAAAGCCGCCGGGTGGCAGCTTTTTCCCCTGGAAATATATAACTTATTCTTTTTCAGGTATATGTTTCAGTGTCTCCACCAGAAAATCCCAGAACTTCTGCACCGAGCCGATATGTACTTTTTCATCCGGTGAGTGAGGATAACGGATGGTAGGACCAAAAGAGATCATGTCGAGACCGGGATAGACACCTCCCAGCAGACCACATTCCAGACCGGCATGGATCGCCTTGATCTCGGGGATATTGCCGAACCTGTTGTTGTAGATCTCACGCATCTCTTTCAAAATGGGTGACTGCATGTTGGGTTTCCATCCGGGATATTCCCCGTCAAAGGTAACACTACCTCCTGCGAGGGCAGCAATGCTGCTGAACACATTCTTAAGATCTTCCCGGGCCGTATCCACTGAGCTGCGTATCAGGCATAGCTCTTCGAAGGTGCCGTTCCCCATCCTGACCACTGCCACATTGTTGGAGGTCTCTACAAGCCCTTCCATGTCGGTGCTCATACGGATCACCCCGTGCGGACTGGCATACAGGGCATTCAGGATCTTTTCCTGTGACGTCTCATCCATCACGGCGGAGGGTGTCTCCGTACGTTCTGCTGTGAGGGTGACGCCGGGATCGGCCGAGCTGAGTTCATCCTTATAGACGCCCTCCATATCGGCAACAAATTTCACCAGATCTTCCTCTTTCTCTTCCGCCACGGTCACCACGGCATCAGCCTCCCGCGGAATGGCATTGCGCAGGTCGCCTCCCTGCATGTCCGCCAGCCGGATGCCGTAAGCTTCGGTGGCCATCCACAACACCCTGTTGAGGAGTTTGTTGGCATTGCCCCTTTCCAGTGCGATGTCCACACCCGAGTGACCTCCTTTGAGACCGGATACAGAGATCCTGTACGCCACGTGCCCTGCCGGCACCTGTTCTTCCTTATAGGAATAAGAGAGGTTAGCATTGGTGCCGCCGGCACATCCCACATACAATTCACCCTCATCTTCCGAATCCATATTGATCAGGATCTCTCCCTTCAGGATGCCGGGCTTCAGTCCGAAAGCCCCCGTCATGCCGGTCTCCTCATCGATGGTAAAGAGCGCCTCTATGGGGCCGTGTTCCAGATCTTTCGACTCCAGCACTGCCATGGCTGCCGCCACACCGATGCCATTGTCGGCCCCCAGGGTGGTACCCCTGGCTGTCACCCACTCCCCGTCCACATAGGCGTCTATGGGATCTTTCTCAAAATCATGCTCCACATCGCTGTTCTTCTGGGGAACCATATCAAGATGGCCCTGCAGGATCACCCCTTTGCGGTTCTCCATGCCCGGCGTGGCAGGCTTGCGGATGATCACGTTCCCCACCTCGTCGACGACCGTCTCCAGCCCCAGACCCTCACCAAAGTTCTTCATGAACTCGATCACCTTCTCCTCTTTCTTGGAAGGACGGGGGATCTGTGTCAGTTCGTAAAAATGTTTCCAGACCGCTTTGGGTTCAAGATTCAGTATTTCTTTGCTCATAATATGTGCCCTCCGTTTTTTTTTTGTAAGATTTAATTCCGGTAACTCTCTCTCAAAATACCGGAAAGGTTATTTTTCCGTAAAAGTAAAAAATTTTCCCGCGCCGGTATGATATTTGCCAATAAATTATTTTGAACAAATCCAAATAACTAAATATTTATATCTTTGCAAACCGGATTTTGCACAAGACAAAAACGAAGGAACAGACATTCATTGAGTATTAACAATTTAACAGAAGTATGAAAAGAACAATAGTGGCACTCGGGATCGCGGTTTTGTTTTCAGGTTACGTACTGGCCCAGGAAGAGGGTGTAAAATGGCTGACCATTCAGCAGGCACAGGAGCTGAACAAAAAAGAACCCCGCAAGTTCTTCATTGATGTATATACCGACTGGTGCGGGTGGTGTAAGAAAATGGATCAGACAACCTACAAAGATCCTGTCATTGCGAAAATCCTCAACACGAAGTTCTATCCGGTAAAGTTCAATGCCGAGTCAAAAGAGCCGGTAGAGTTTGCCGGGCATAAGTTTGAATACCAGAGCAACGGAGGCCGCGGGAGTCATCAGCTGGCCATCGCCCTGCTCCAGGGCAAGCTGGCTTTCCCTTCGGTGGCATATCTCGACGAAAAGCTCCAGTTGCTGACGGTGGTACCCGGCTATTTCACGGCCGAGGGGCTGGAACCCATCCTGCAGTATTTTGCCACCAACGCTTACAAGACCACCTCGTGGCAGGATTATCAAAAAAGTTTCGTGAGCGAGATCAAGAAATAACCGTCACTTCTTCCCGGGCAACACTACGTTGGCCGGCAATCCCACCACCGGACCAAACTGGTATATGAGCAGGTGCTTTTGCGCAAGGATCCGGTCGGTATACATAAGCTTCACATCTGTCAGTGACGGGATCCTGTAAAGAAGAGTATCCCTGAGCACTCCCTCTTCACGAGCTACTCCGTCTCTCACTGTTGTCTCCGGCACATTGAACTGCAGATAGACCGGTATCCCTTTGCAACCGGGGGTATTACATATCCCCGTCTCCGGGGATATCCGGAAGAGCACCGGTTGTTTGGTTGCATCTCCGGGAGTGAAGATGAACCTGTAGTACCATTTCTGAGACACTTTCTTGCCGGTAAATAGCGCAAGATATTCATTCTCGAGACGCGTCAGCTCCTTCACGGCAAACTCCAGCGCCTCATCCCGGGGATAGACATCATACTGCCCGGCCATCAGTTTGAAGCGGCGTTTCCGGATCTTGATAATGAAATTGGCTGCTTCCTCGGCTTTTTGGGCGAGGGTCTTCTTCTCTGAGGTCTTCCGCACCACCGGCACCCGGACAAAACCTGTATCGCTGACCATCATACGGTAGACAGTATCCTTTTTTTCCACAATGTTCCTTTTCACGGAAAGATCCGTAAAATAAGGCTTGCCGTCAGGCTCGTCACTGGTAACACTATAAGCCGGGACATCCTTCTCCGGCAGGGCAGCCATATCCATGAGCAATCCGTTCTTTGTCATGACGAGCGCATTCTCCGCCAGGACACCGTTGGTACTGATCACAAAATACTTCGCAGGATCCGGCTCTTTGAAGGAAGAGAGCTCCGCATTCTCCAGGCTCCAGCGGGTCTTTGCCTCCGTCACAACAGGTTTGATCCCAAGATATTTCTCAGCATAGGCCCTGAAAGGTCCCGGCACATATATCGTTTTCACCGCCGTCACCCTCACCACCAGTACGGTACGCGGCAAAGCATACAATACCTTCCCGTCGGGCGCACTCCCAGGCACATAAGGTGCTACGGTTGTCTCTGCCTCCTGCAGAGGATGACATGAAGAAAGAAACAGGCCGGTCAGCAATATAATCGTCAGTCGTTTTTTCATATATGACAGATGTGTTAGTGGTTCGTGGTTCGTAGTTTTTAGTTTCGAGTTTTTGAGTATCGAGTTTCGAGTTATTCGCTTCATCGCTTCATCGCTTCATCGCTTCATCGCTTTATCGCTTCCCTTCAACTCTTCAACCTTTCAACTCCTTTAACCTCCTGAAACGCCTTCCCCATATTCTCAATGATATCGGAAGCGATCAATGCTTCCTCTCCTCTCTC
>CAZYQV010000044.1:0-4882 GCA_964649775.1 uncultured Rikenellaceae bacterium | reverse complement strand
GAACGCGAGCTGGGCAGCGCCGCACGCTTCGCAGGCCTCGACGCTTTCAAGTTCAAAAAATAAGCCCCTTAAAGGCTTCGAGAAAAAAGCATCCCCGGGGATGCTTTTTTTTTGCCCCGGAAGGAAAAACTCTAAGGGTGGGAATGTAAATCAAAAAACCACCACAGAAATCCTTTCTGACCGATCTCCTTTTTTATTCAAAAGAGATTGATTAATTTTCGTAAAGATGTTGGTACCGTTCTTTGTCTGTCGTTTTCCGGTAAAATGTTACAGCCATGACACCGAGAGAAATACTTCAGTCCTTGCTCAAAGAGGCGGGGATCACGGTCAACGGCAACCGGCCCTGGGACATACATATCCATGACGAAAGGACCTACGGACGGATCCTGAGCGGCGGCCTCCTGGCTGTGGGAGAGTCGTATATGGACGGCTGGTGGGACTCGCCGCAGCTCGACGAGCTGATCAACCGGGCCATACGTGCCGACCTGCCTCAGAAGATACGGGGCGACTGGAAGACCCTGCTGTTCATCCTGAAGACGAAGCTGTTCAACATGCAGACCACCTCCCGCTCACAGAAGGTAGGCAAAGAGCATTACGACCTGGGCAACGACCTGTATGAGAAGATGCTCGACAAACGGATGAACTACACCAGCGCCTACTGGCAGGATGCCGCCACCCTCGACGAGGCGCAGGAGAACAAGCTGCGGCTGGTGTGTGAGAAGACCGGACTGCAACCCGGCAAGAAGGTGCTGGAGCTGGGCTGCGGGTGGGGCGGCTTTGCACAGTATGCCGCCGAAAAATACGGTGTTGAGGTGACCGCCCTCAACATCAGCAGCGAACAAGTGAAGGTGGCTCGTGAACGCACCCGCGGCCTGCCCGTGACCATCCTGCAACAGGACTACCGCAAAGCTGCAGGACAGTACGATGCCGTCATCTCCATCGGCATCATGGAGCATGTAGGGTACCGCAACTACCGCACCTACATGGAGGTGGTCGACCGCTGCCTGAAACAGGACGGTATCGCCCTCATCCATACCATCGGCGGCAACATCAGCACCACCCACACCAACCCCTGGACCGACAAGTACATCTTCCCCCACGGCATGCTCCCCTCGGTAGCTCAGCTGGCCCGGGCCATGGAGGGGCTGTTCGTCTTCGAAGACCTCCACAACTTCGGCCCCGATTACGACCGGACGCTGATGGCCTGGTTTGAGAATTTCGACAAGGCATGGCCGCAGCTGCGCGACAAATACGGTGACCGCTTTTACCGGATGTGGAAGTTTTACCTCCTCAGCGCCGCCGGCGGGTTCCGTTCCCGCTCCAACCAGCTCTTCCAGATCGTCATGACCCGCCCGGGGAGGGAACAGCCGCAGAGGATATGTTGAAGAAGTTACGAGTTACGAGTTGCGAGTTACAAGTTTCGAGTTTCGAGTTGTGAGTTGTGAGTTAGACGGGATATCGCGGGGAGCAGATCCGCAGGAGATGAAAGCAGAGGAGGATAACTGCGACGGAGCGATCCCATTCACTTAACCTGTTAATCTTTCCATGACCACCACAGACATACTGATCGTGGGAGCGGGACCGGCAGGAGCCGCCTGCGCCGGCGCGCTGCAGCGCCGGGGGATCCCATTTATCCTCCTCGACAAGGCGGTGTTTCCCCGCGACAAGACCTGTGCCGGATGGCTCACCCCCGCCGTCTTCCGCAGCCTCGGCATCACGCCCCAACAATACCCTTACGGACTGAAAGTCTTCCGCAAATTTGTGATCCATCTTCGCAGGCGAAGAGTCATCCTGCCGGTTAAGCAGTATGCTATTCGCAGAGTGGAGTTCGACCGCTTCCTCCTGGAACACTTTCACTTAGAGCCTGTTCAGCACCAGGTCAGGGCCATCCGGCAGGAGGAAGGGTATTTTGTGGTGGACGACCGTTACCGGGCCCGGCGGCTCGTCGGCGCAGGCGGCTCCTACTGCCCGGTGGCCGGACGTTTCTTCCCGGAGAGAAAAGAGGAAAAGAGGAGGTGGGTCTCGGCCCTCGAAGCGGAGTACCCCTGTCGTGTGGAAGACGACCGCTGCCACCTCTGGTTCGGGCTGAAGGACCTGCCCGGTTATGCCTGGTATGTGCCCAAGGCGGAAGGGTATCTCAACATAGGCATCGGCGGCTACACACAACGGATGAAAGGGGCAGGCACCCACATCCGGGAACAGTGGGAGGCCTTCCTCCTCCTCCTGAAAAAGGAGGGACTGCTCACCTGCCCTCCCCCTACGGTGCGGGGGTACAACTATCCCGTCCGCGGGAAAAAAACTACGATGCAAAAGGAACAGGTCATCATCATCGGCGATGCGGCCGGCCTGGCCACCACCGATATGGGCGAGGGCATCGGTCCTGCCATCGAAAGCGGACTGCTCGCCGCCAGGAGCCTGGCCACGGGAGAAGCCCTCACCGCCCGCCCCGTCCGCAGGCACAGCTTCAACCATCTGAAAACACTCCTGCAGGTGGGATGGAGATACCTCTTTTCCGGATTTTAGTCCTATCTTTAACCTCAAAATCTGCAATCCCATGAAAAGAACGTTTCTTTCCCTCTTCCTGCTGGCAGCCGTCAGACTGTTCCTCGTTGCCCAGGCCCCTGAGATCCCGGCGGTACTGCACCTCTTCAAAGAAGATGAGAACCACCGTCTGACGGTCCGGCTCAACGACACCATCGTTTTTCACGAGCTGGCCGGTACAAAAGATTATTCCGTAAAAAACTTCCCCGGCACGGTGACCGGTGTGCAGAAGGGATTCCTGATCGATTTTCACCGCACCACCCTTCAGGGGGTGATGTACATCGGGCTGATCGACTACCGCAACAGCCGTTATCCCCTGCCGGTCTACCGTTCCCGCTCTTTCGTCATCCGCGGGGGCAAGGTCATGATAGACATGGATGTGGTCCGCGGCCACTACGATATGACCGGCTGGGAAAAGAGCGGCCACGGTGTGCTGGGCTACCGTGTCATCGACTGGCGGGGGCGTATCCTCTACGACGGCAAGATCGCTTTCTCGGGGACAGGTCCTTTCAAAGTGGAGCCGGCAATCCTGACAGGTCCTTTTGTCAGCAACGTGACCGACCACAGCGCCGTGATCTGGTGGGAAGGGGATCTGCCGGCTGAGGGCAGCGTGGTCGTCGGGGGGAAGACGTTCACCGGCAACAGGAAAAGCGTACGGCATGAGATCACCGTCACCGGCCTCGATGCCGGCAAAGAATATGTTTATACCGTTCACTATGGTACGCAGGAACAACAATACGCTTTTCATACGGCGCCGGCCCCCGGCAGCCGCCGGCCTTTCGTCTTCGGATACACCAGCGATTCGCGCGGCGGCGCCGGCTGGGGCGAACGCAACCTGGGAGGATCCAACGCCTACATGGTCAAGAACATCGCTGCCCTCTCAGCCGCGAAAAAGGTGGCCTTCCTGCAGTTCACCGGCGACCTGATCAGCGGGTACCGCACCGACCCGGACGAGGAGATGCTGCAGTATGAGAACTTCAAACACGCCATCGAGCCTTTTGCCCATTACCTCCCGGTGGTGGTGGGCCAGGGCAACCACGAGGCGGTGATGCGCACCCTCCGCGATACGGTACATGATTTCCGTCTCAGCGTCGACAGGTTCCCTTACGCCACCCAGAGCACCTCCCACACCTTCTCCGAAGCATTTGTCCTGCCACAGAACGGGCCGGCAAGCGAAGACGGTGCCGTATACGATCCCGACCCGCAGAAGAAGGATTTCCCCCCTTATGGAGAATCCGTCTTCTGGTACTCCTGGGACAACGTGGCCATGATCAGCCTGAACTCCAATTACTGGTACACCCCCAGCGGGGAGATGATCCCCTATGTGGGAGGCAACCCCCACGGTTATGTCATGGACAGGCAGCTGGACTGGCTGAAGAAAGTGCTGAAGAAGCTGGAAAAAGATGACAACATCGACCACATCTTCATCACCATCCACACGCCTTTCTTCCCCAACAGCGCCCACATAAGCGACGACATGTGGTACGACGGCAACAACGACATCCGTCCCTGGATCGCCGGCAGGCCGGCAGCGAAAGGCATCATCGAACGACGCGACCAGCTGCTCGACCTGGCGGTCAACAAAAGCAAAAAGGTGGTGGCCCTCCTCACCGGCGATGAGCACAACTACTGCAAGACCGAAATAGGTCCCCGGACGGTTATCTATCCGGAAGGATACAAAGGGAAAAAAATAAAACTCAGCCGCACCATCTACCAGATCAACAACGGTGCCGCCGGCGCTCCTTACTACGCCCAGGCAGAGGTGCCCTGGACCCCCTTCACCACCGGCTTCTCCACCCAGAACGCCCTCTGCCTCTTCTATGTCGACGGCAAACACCTGAAGATGCAGGTGCTCAACCCCGATACGCTGGAGGAGATAGACAGGCTGGAGATAAAGTAGTTGGGAGTTGGGAGTTGTGAGTTGCGAGTTTCGGGTTAAGGAAATAGGTATTTAAATAGGCATTTAAATAGGTATTAAAATAGATATTTAAATACCTATTTTTTTATCGCAACCACAAGTCCCGCAAGCCTTCCAGGAAAAAGGCTTATAACCAGGTCCCTGCCCACACAACACACAGCCTGGGTAAAAACAAGCTATACGAAACCCTCCGCCTCATCCGCGCAAATCCGTGCCAATCCGTGTAATCCGCACAAATCCGTGTCAATCCGCGGTCTATTCACCGATGATCTTCACCAACACCCTTTTCCTCCTTTTCCCGTCAAACTCGCCGTAGAAGACCTGCTCCCACGGTCCGAAGTCGAGGCGGCCGTCGGTGACGGCGATCACCACCTCGCGCCCCATGATGGTGCGTTTGAGGTGGGCGTCGGCATTGTCTTCAAA
>CAZYQV010000043.1:0-12565 GCA_964649775.1 uncultured Rikenellaceae bacterium | reverse complement strand
ACCGCTATCTCCGAAGCTCTCGACAAAAAACAACTGCAGAAATATGGTTATTCCGTCACAGAGGTATTCCTCGAGGAGGTGATCCGCCAGGCAGAGGACTCAGGGATCCTGAGCAATGCCACACGCCTGAGAAAGATGATCGCCGGCGGGGAGGTGCACCTGCCCCTTTTTTCCACGGGCTATTACCGCGATGTGGAGCGGGTGTCGGGGAGAGAACTTTTTGAGCTCCTGGAAGATCATTTCCAGGGATACGACCGCGAAGACGTGACGGTCATTGTGCGCTCCAACAAAATGGCCAACAAATACAACGAAGGCATACGTTATCAGATACTGCACCGCGAAGAGGAGATCTCGCGCGACGACCTGGTGATGGTGGTGAAGAACAATTACTACTGGCTCTCCGGCGGAGAGGAGGCCGACTTCCTTGCCAACGGCGATATCCTGCGTATCGAGAGGATCCATGGTACGGAGGAACGGTATGGCTACCGTTTTGCAGATGTGACCTTCAGCATCACCGGAGCTGAAGAAGGAACCCTCCCCGGGGCGAAGGTGCTGCTCGACACCCTGCGTCTCGACACCCCCTCGCTGACAGCCGACCAGAACAAAGATCTTTTCTACAAGATACTCGAAGATTACCGGGAAGAGGGGAAGATATCCCAGAAGAAAGCGTATGAGCGCGTGAAGGCAGATCCTTATTTCAATGCTCTGCAGATAAAGTTCGCTTACGCCATCACCTGCCACAAAGCCCAGGGCGGACAATGGAAGACAGTCTTCCTGGACCAGGGATACATCCCCAAAGAACAGATGAACATCGAATACCTGCGCTGGCTCTATACCGCCTTCACCCGTGCCTCAGCAAAGCTCTATCTGGTCAACTTCCCGGAACCATTCTTTGGTACAGGATAAAAAAAAACGGTACCCGCAGGTACCGTTTTTTCTTTGAAGACACAATACTATCTTAATATTCGCGGGGTCTGGCCTGACTGACTTTGATATTGCGGCCTTTGATATCGGCCCCGTTCAGCTCGTCAATGCTCTTGAGCGCTTCGTTGTCATTTTTCATTTCAACGAAACCAAATCCTTTGCTTCTTCCCGAATATTTGTCCGTGATCACTTTAGCAGAGTCCACTTCACCATACTCTTCAAAGATTTCTTTTAATTCATCTCCGGTAACGTCGTAATGGAGATTACCAACATAAATGTTCATGATAAAAAGAATAAAATTAGAAAATCAGTTAACGATATAAAGATACAGCTAATTTTTCAATAATTACGAAAAAGTGGAAAATAGTTGAAAAGAGTTCGAGCTTCAGGCATCAAGCTTCGAGCTTCCTTCAGCTTCCTTCCTACTTAACTCTTCGTGGATTTTTCTGGCAGCCTCCTGTCCCGACGCTATTGCCCGTACCACCAGTGAAGGTCCGAGGGTGGCATCGCCGGCAGCGACGACGGGGATCCCTTTGCCTTCCTGTGCGGGGAGGAGGTTGCCCCGGCTGTCATATTCCGGTCTGAGCTCTTTCAGCAGCTTGTCTTTGACGGGATTAGTGAATCCCATGGCCAGGATGATCATATCGGCGTCCAGCCTCATCTTCTCTTTGGTCTCTGCGGGTACCTGCCGACCGTTCTCATTTTTCCATTTCAGCTTCACCATCTCCAGTCCGGTCACATGTCCCTCTTTCCCCAGGATCCTGGTTGTTTTCAGGCTCCACAGGCGTTCGCATCCTTCCTGATGTGACGAGGAGGTGCGCAGCGTCTGCGGCCAGTAGGGCCATGGGTTGTCTTCGGTACGTTCTTTGGGCGGTTCGGGCAGTATCTCCACCTGTGTCACCGAGAGGGCGCGTTGTCTGATGGCTGTCCCCACACAGTCGGAGCCCGTGTCGCCACCGCCGATCACCACCACCCGTTTGCCTTTGGCCGAGATGCGTTTGCGGCCGGGGATATTGGCCCCGTCGTTGATGAGGTTCTGCTGTGTGAGATAGTCCATGGCGAACCAGATGCCCTGCAGCTCCCTCCCCGGTACCGCCAGGTCGCGGGGTGCCCGTGCGCCCACAGCCAGACAGAGGGCGTCGTAAGTGCTCTTCAGCTCGGCTACGGAGATATCCCTGCCCGCCTCGGTGCCTGTGCGGAAGGTGATGCCTTCGGCCTCATAGAGGGCCAGACGCCGGTCGATGACCGCCTTAGAGAGCTTGAAGTCGGGGATGCCGTAGCGCAGCAGTCCGCCGGCTTTCTCATCTTTCTCGAACACCGTCACCTCGAAGCCTGCTTTGTTCAGCCGGTTGGCGGCCGTCAGTCCTGCCGGCCCCGAGCCGATCACCGCCACCTTCTTGCCGTTGCGTTTTTCCGGTGGTGCCGGCTGTATCAGGCCCATCTCAAAGGCCTGCTCCGCCAGGGCCACCTCGTTCTCACGGATGGTCACGGCCTCGTCATGGATGGCCAGCACACACGACTTCTCACACAGGGCGGGACAGACACGCCCTGTGATCTCGGGCAGGTCGTTGGTGAGCTGCAGCGTGGTGATGGCTTTCTCCCACTGCTCGCGGAAGAAAGCGTCCTGCCACTCCGGCATGCGGCTGTGCGTGGGACAGGCCCAGTGACAGAAAGGAACCCCACAGTCCATGCAGCGCGACGCCTGCAACAAACGGTCGGAGAGGTCGAGGATCTGCTCCACCTCGGAGAAATCGGCAATGCGTTCGTTCACCGGCCGGTAGCCGGCATCCTTGCGGGGTATCTCTATGAATGCTTTCGGGTTTCCCATGACTCGGAAGAAATTTTTCGTTAGACTATTCTGCATAATCGGGATCGTACTCGGCCCTTCTCAGCTTCGACTCGATCTCGCGCAGTTTTTGTTCGTTAAGCACTTTCTTGTATTCCAGGGGCGTCACCTTCATGAAACGGGGGAAGTAAGCCTCCCAGTTGGCCAGCACCTTCTCTGCCAGCTTGCTGCCCGTCAGGTGCCAGTGGGTGGCGATGAGCTCCTGCAGCTCGGCCACCTCGTCGTATTCCTGCAGGCGCGTCAGCTCGACCAGCTCCTGGTTGCAATAGTAGGGGAAGTCGCCGTCCATGTCGAGCACGTAAGCGATGCCGCCGCTCATGCCGGCAGCGAAGTTCCGGCCTGTCTTGCCCAGGACGACCACGCGCCCGCCGGTCATGTACTCACAGCCATGATCCCCCACGCCCTCCACCACGGCGTGGGCGCCCGAGTTACGCACGGCAAAACGCTCTCCGGCGATGCCGTTGACATAGAGCTGGCCGCTGGTGGCGCCGTAGAGCACCGTGTTGCCGATGATGATGTTCTCCTCAGGCTTGTAGGTGATGCCCTTCGGCGGGGTGACGATGATGCGGCCGCCGGAGAGCCCTTTGCCGAGGTAGTCGTTGGCGTCGCCCTCCAGACGGAAGGTGATGCCCGGCACCAGGAAGGCGCCGAAGCTCTGGCCTGCCGAGCCGTAGAAGACGCACTCGATGGTGTCGGCAGGCAGACCGTCGCGGCCGTGCAGCCGTACCACCTCACCCGAGAGCATCGAGCCGGTGGTGCGGTCGGTGTTGTTGATGTCGTGGGTGATCCATACCCTTTCGCGACGCTGCAGCGCCCGTGCCGACAAGCGTATCAGCTCCTTGTCGAGGGTGTTCTCCTTGATCTTGTTCAGCCCCGCCTGGTAGTGGAGCGGCAGATGACCGTTGCCGGAAGGGAACCACAGCAGGCGCGACAGGTCGATGGTGCGCGCTTTCTCATGGTCAATGTCGCTGCGCTGCTCCAGCATATCGCTGCGGCCCACCATCTCGTCGAAGGTGCGGAACCCCATTTCGGCCATGTACTCCCTGATCTCGCGAGCCAGGAAACGGAAATAGTTCTCTACATGTTCGGGTGTGCCGCGGAAGCGCTTGCGCAGTTTCTCGTCCTGTGTGGCGATGCCGGCAGGGCAGGTGTTCGTATGGCATTTGCGCATCATCACACATCCCAGCGTGATCAGCGGCGTGGTGGCGAAGCCGAACTCCTCGGCGCCCAGCAGGGCGGCGATGACCACGTCGCGGCCTGTCTTGAGCTGACCGTCGGCCTGCAGCCGCACCCGCGCCCGCAGGTTGTTCTTCACCAGCGTCTGGTGTGTCTCGGCCAGCCCTATCTCCATGGGAGCGCCGGCATGCTTGATGCTGCTCACAGGGCTGGCTCCCGTGCCTCCCTCGGTGCCGCTGATGACGATCAGGTCGGCATGAGCCTTGGAGACCCCTGCCGCCACCGTGCCCACACCGTTCTCCGACACCAGCTTGACGCTGATGAAAGCCGCGGGGTTGGTGCTCTTCAGGTCGTAGATGAGCTGCGCCAGGTCTTCGATGGAGTAGATGTCGTGGTGCGGGGGAGGGGAGATAAGGGTGATGCCCGGCACCGAGTGGCGCACGCGGGCGATGATCTTGTTCACCTTGTACCCCGGCAACTGACCTCCCTCGCCGGGCTTGGCGCCCTGGGCGATCTTGATCTGTATCTCGTCGGCATTGATGAGGTAGTCGGTGGTCACACCGAAACGCCCCGAGGCCACCTGCTTGATGGCGCTGCGGCGGTTTTGCTGCGGGTCGCGGACAACGAAACGGTCGGGATCCTCGCCCCCCTCGCCCGTATTGCTTCTTCCGCCGATGCGGTTCATGGCGATGGCCAGCGCCTCGTGAGCCTCCCGGCTGATGGAGCCGTACGACATGGCTCCCGTGACGAAACGCTTCATGATGGCCTCTTCGGGCTCCACTTCCTCAAGGGGGAGGGCTCTGCCCCGCCGTATCTTCAGCATGCCGCGGATGAAGACAGGCCGGTTGGTATAGTTGTCGGCTGTCCTGGTAAACTCTTTAAAACGCTCATAACTGCCCGTGCGCACAGCCCACTGCAACAGGGCGATGCTCTCGGGGTTCCAGGCGTGGGTCTCTCCCTCCCAGCGGTAGCTGTAAATGCCCTTGTGGGGCAACAGCGAAGGGTTGTTGTCGGGGAAGAAGGTGTCCAGGTGGTTTTTCATGATCTCGCGGGCCAGCTCGTCGATGCCTATGCCGCCGATCTGTGAGGGCGTGCCGCTGAAGTACTCGCTGATCATCTTTTCGCTGAGGCCTACCGCCTCGAAGATCTGGGCACCGAAGTAGCTGCGCAGCGTGGAGATACCCATCTTCGACATGATCTTGAGAAGGCCTTTATCGATGGCCTTGATATAGTTCTTCCTGGCCTCGCCGTATGGCATTTTGATCTCTCCCTTTTTTACCAGGTCGTCGAGGACGGCGAAGGCCACATAGGGGTTGATGATGCTTGCACCGTAAGCCAGCAGCTGGGCAAAATGGGTCACCTCGCGCGCTTCGCCCGTTTCGACGATGAGGCCTACCTGCATCCTTTTCTTGGCGCGTATCAGATGGTGATGGACGGCCGAGACGGCCAGCAGCACCGGGATGGGGGCCCTGGTGCCGGAGATGTTGCGGTCGGTGAGGATCAGGAAGTTGGTGTGGTTGTCCACAGCCTTCTCCGCTTTCTCACAGAGGGCCTTCAGCGCTTTGCGCAGCCCCTTGCCGCCGCTGTTGACAGGATAGACCATCTCCAGGATCTCATGGGTGAACATCTGGTGCCGCAGGTCTTTGATCTTGCCCAGGTCGGTGTTGGTGATGATGGGCGACTTGAACTTGATCAGATGGCAGTGCTCTGGGCTCTCCTCGAGGATGTTCTTTTGCAGCGAGCCTATGTAGTTGGTCAGGGCCATCACCAGTCCCTCCCTTATCGGGTCGATGGGAGGGTTGGTCACCTGGGCGAACAGCTGACGGAAGTAGCTGAAGAGGCGCTGTGGCTTGTCGGAGAAGACGGCCATGGGGGCGTCGTTGCCCATCGAGTTGATCGGCTCCTTGCCCTGCTCGGCCATGGGCTTGATGAGCACCTCTATGTCCTCTTTGCTGTAGCCGAACGACTTCAGGTAGACGGGCAGGTCGCCTCCCAGGGTGGAGGGCTTGCGCTCTTTCACCTCTATCTGTTCCATCTCGAGACGGTTCTCCTGCAGCCAGTTGGTGTAAGGATGACGCCGTGCCAGCTCCGACTTCACCTCGTCGTTGGGGATGATGATACCCAGCCTGGTGTCTACCAGCAACAGCTTGCCCGGCTTGAGACGGCCTTTCTCGCGTATCTCCCCGGGGGCGAACTGCTGCACGCCCGTCTCCGACCCCATGATGATCATGTCGTCGCGCGTGATGAGATAGCGCGAGGGACGCAGTCCGTTGCGGTCGAGGGTACCCCCCACATAACGGCCGTCGGAGAAAAGGATGGCTGCCGGCCCGTCCCACGGCTCCATGAAGGTGGAATGGTACTCGTAAAAAGCTTTCAGGCTTTTGGGGATGGGGTTCTTGTCGTTCCACGACTCCGGTATCAGCATGCTCAGGGCATGGGGGATGGTGCGGCCTGTCTGCACCAGGAACTCCAGGGCATTGTCGAGCGAGGCCGAGTCGCTCTTGCCCGGCTCGATGACCGGGAACAGCTTGGGCAGGTCGTCGCGGAAGAGCTGCGATTTCATCAGCGCCTCGCGGGCATGCATCCACAGCCTGTTGCCGCGGATGGTGTTGATCTCGCCGTTGTGGGCGATGTAGCGGAAAGGCTGTGCCAGGTCCCATGAGGGGAAAGTGTTGGTACTGAAACGGGAGTGTACCAGCGCGATAGCACTCCGGTAGGAGGGATGACGCAGGTCGGGATAGTAAGACCCCAGCTGGTCGGGGGTGAAGAGCCCTTTGTAGATGATGGTGCGGGCCGAGAGGCTGTTGACATAAAAGACCTCTTTTTCCTTCATCTCCGAGGTGCGCACCCGGTTCTCCGTCTGCTTGCGTATAAGGTAGAGCTTACGCTCCAGCTCGTCCTCCTCGTAGTTGCCACGTACGAAGACCTGCTCTGTGCGGGGCTCCGACGAGAGGGCTATATCGCCCAGACCGGCATTGTTGACAGGCACCTTGCGCCAGGTGATCAGCTCCAGGCCCTCCTGACGGATCACCTCGTTCATGATCTCCCTGCAGGCATCCGCCTCCTGCGCGTCACGCGGCAGGAAGATCAGGCCCGTACCGTAAAGCGAAGGGGAGGGGAGAGGAATGCCCTCAGCCGTATACAGGTCGTGGGGTATCTGTGTCAGGATGCCTGCCCCGTCGCCTGTCTTGTTGTCGGCGCTCTCGGCGCCGCGGTGTGTCAGGTTGATCAGTATCTGCAGACCCCTCTCCACGATGTCGTGTGACCGGTTGCCGTGGATATGTGCGACAAAACCGATGCCGCAGGCATCATGCTCATTCTCCGCTCGGTACAACGATCTTTCTGTCATAATTTTTTCCTCATTTTATCTTATCAGTAGCTCAAGGCTCTCAAAAACTCAAAACTCAAAACTCGCAACTCGCTACTCGCAACTCGCAACTCACAACTCACCCCCTCTCCGGACACACCCTGTCTCTCCGGCACGATGCTCCGGCATGCTCTGCTCTCTCTATGTCTCCTGGCTTTCTGCCGGGGGTCACCTACTTTTGCCTGATGTAAGAGGCGATCCATGCCCCCACCTCGGAGGTGCTCCTGGCCCCTGCGGGGTCGATGTCTTCGGTGACATATCCCTCTTCGAGCGACCTGCTCACAGCCTCGCGCACCAGCGCGGCTTCGTCGTGCAGCTCCAGACCGGTCTCGAGCATCATCGCTGCCGAGAGGATCATGGCCAGGGGGTTGGCGATGTTTTTGCCGGCAGCCTGGGGGTAAGAGCCGTGCACCGGCTCGAAAAGGGAGGTCAGCACCCCTACTGACGCCGAGGGCAGCAGTCCCATGGATCCCGTGATGACACTGGCCTCGTCGGTGAGGATGTCTCCGAACATGTTCTCCGTCACCATCACGTCGAAACGCGAAGGGTTCTGGATGATCTGCATGGCGGCATTGTCGACGAAGAGGTAGTCCACCTCCACGTCGGGATACTCTTTCGTCATCTCCTGGGCCGTCTCGCGCCACAGACGCGAGGTGACCAGCACGTTGGCCTTGTCCACCACCGTCAGCCTTTTGTCGCGGGCCATGGCATGCCGGAAGGCTACCTCGAGGATACGGACGATCTCTTCCTTTGAGTAGATATTGGTCTCGAAGGCCTTTGTGCCGTCTTCGGTGCGGCCGCGCGGCTCACCGAAGTAACTGCCGCCCGTCAGCTCACGGATGACCACGAAGTCGACTCCCTCGACGAGCTCCCTCTTCAGGGGGGATTTATCCACCAGCGAAGGGAAGGTGCTCACCGGCCGTATGTTGGCAAAAAGGCCCAGCTTCTTGCGCATGGCCAGCAGCCCCTGCTCGGGCCTGACCTTTGCCTTCGGGTCGTTGTCGTATTTGGGGTCGCCGATGGCGCCGAACAGTACCGCGTCGGCATCGCGGCACAGCTCAAAGGTCGCGTCGGGAAAAGGATCGCCCGTCTTGTCGATGGCGACGGCGCCGGCATGACCGTACCTGAACTCAAAGGTATGTCCGTATTTCTCTCCTACGGCCTGCAGCACGGCTACAGCCTGTTCCATGATCTCCGGCCCGATGCCGTCACCGGGAAGGGTGGCGATGGTGTATTTCATATCTTAATAGCTTTTTGTTTTGGGTTTGGTCTCTTTTTTTACATTTTCAATGATGTTCAGCATCTTCTCAGTGGCCTTGATAGCCGAGACTGTCTGGTCTACCTCCAGGCCGTGGGTTTTGAACTCGTAGTTGCCGATCTTCCAGGTGATCGTCGTCGACACCAGGGCGTCGGTCTTGCCGCCGGGAGGGATGGTCACCACATAGTCCACCAGCACGGGATGGTCCTTGCCCAGCGAGTCGTATATCTTCCACAGGGCGTTCATAAAAGCGTTGTACTGCCCGTCACCCGTAGCGTTCTCCGAGTATGTCTTTCCCTGTATCTCTACCGAGATGTTGGCGATGGGCTTCAGCCCCGAGGAGAGGGTGAGGGAGTAGTTGAGCACCCTGACGGGTTTCTCGCTCGAGAAATTGTTCAGCACGTCGGCAAGGATATAGGGCAGGTCTTCCTTGGTGATCTGTTCTTTTTTGTCGCCCAGCTCGATGACCTTCTCCGTGACCTTGCGGGCCGACTCGGGATCCAGCTCGATGCCCAGCTCTTCCAGGTTCTTCAGGATGTTGGCCTTGCCGGAGGTCTTGCCCAGGGCATACTGGCGGTTGCGGCCGAAACGTTCGGGCAGCAGGTCGTTGTAGTAGAGGTTGTTCTTCGAGTCGCCGTCGGCATGCACGCCGCACGTCTGGGTGAAGACGTTCTCACCCACCACCGGCTTGTTGGGAGGGATGCGTATGCCCGAGAAGGTCTCGACGATCTTGCTCACCTGGGTCAGCTTCGACTCGTTGATGTTGTTCTCCGTCTTCAGATGATCGTTGAGGAGCACCACCACGCTGGCCAGGGGCACGTTGCCTGCCCGCTCGCCCAGACCGTTGATGGTGGTGTGCACGCCGTGGATGCCCTCCTTGACAGCCATGAAGACATTGCCCGCTGCCTGGTCATAATCGTTGTGGGCGTGGAAGTCGAAATGAAGATCCGGATACCGCGCCAGCATGATGCGGCAGAAATCGGCCGTCTGGTCGGGGTTGAGGATGCCCAGCGTGTCGGGGAGCATGAAACGTCTGATCTCCTCGTCTTTCAGGCCGTCCATCAGGAAAAAGACATAGTCGGGGCTGTGGAGCATGCCGTTCGACCAGTCCTCCAGGTAAAGGTTGACCGTCATGCCCTTGCTGCGGGCATAACGGATGGCTTTGCGTATGTCGGCCAGGTGTTCTTCGGGCTCCTTGCGCAGCTGTTCCCGCACATGCCGCAGGGAGCCTTTCGTGAGCAGGTTGGCCACGCGTCCCCCCGCCTTGTCGATCCAGTCGATCGACGCTGTGCCGTCGATGAAAGCCAGTATCTCGATCTTCTCGGGACAGCCTTTGTCCGTGGCCCACGAGGTGATGCGTTTCACCGCCTCCATCTCCCCGAAGGAGACACGCGCCGAGGCGATCTCAATGCGGTCGACACGCACCTCCTCCAGGAGGAACTTGGCAATGGTCTCTTTCTCGGCAGGAGAGAAAGAGATGCCCATCGTCTGTTCTCCGTCGCGGAGCGTGGTGTCCATGATCTCGACCTTCATGGTAGTGCTATTTGTTACGGTTCTCTTCAAACTCTATGATCTTCTCCTTGATGCTCAGGAGGTAATCAATGTCGTCATAGCCGTTGAGCATGCACTCTTTTTTGTATGAATTGATCTCGAACGGCTCGCTCTCACCTGTGGCCGTCAGGGTGATGGTCTGCTCCGGCAGGTTCACTTCCAGCAGGGCCTGCGGATCCTTCTCCGCGGCGGCAAAGATCTTCTCCAGGAAAGAGGGGCTCACCTGTACGGGCAGCAGACCGTTGTTGAGGGCGTTGTTGCGGAAGATGTCGGCAAAGAAACTGGAGACGACCACCCTGAAACCGTAGTCGTAGATAGCCCAGGCGGCATGTTCGCGGCTCGACCCCGAGCCGAAGTTCTTGCCCGCCACCAGGATCTTACCCGTATACTCCGGCTTGTTGAGGATGAAATCAGGGTTGGGGTTGCCGTCGGGCAGGTAGCGCCAGTCGCGGAACAGGTTGTCGCCGAAGCCCTCGCGTGTGGTGGCCTTCAGGAAACGCGCCGGGATGATCTGGTCGGTGTCCACGTTGTCGACAGGCAGTGGTACAAAAGGCGATCGCAGTATGGTGAATTTTTCTCTTGGCATGTCTTGAATGTTTTATAGAAATTCGCGGGGGTCGGTGATACGGCCGGTGATGGCTGCTGCTGCCGCCGTCAGGGGGCTGGCCAGCAGCGTGCGTGCGCCGGGGCCCTGCCGTCCCTCGAAGTTGCGGTTGGAGGTGGAGACGCTGTACTTGCCGGCAGGGATCTTGTCATCGTTCATCGCCAGACAGGCCGAACAGCCGGGCTGCCGCAGCTCGAAGCCCGCCTCCTGCAGGATCTTGTCCAGCCCCTCTTCTTTGGCCTGGTCCTCCACCTGGTGCGAGCCGGGGACGATCCATGCCGTCACATGATCTGCTTTCCTGTGGCCTTGCACCATCTGTGCAAAGGCCCGCAGGTCCTCTATGCGGCCGTTGGTACAGCTGCCCAGGAAGACGTAGTCGATCTTCTTGCCCAGGAGAGGCTCTCCCGGCCTGAAAGCCATGTAGTCCAGGGCTTTCATGAAAGAGGCCTGCTCGGCCTCGCTACCCTCCGGCTGCGGGATGGTGCCGGTGATGCCTATACCCATGCCGGGGTTGGTGCCGTAGGTGATCATAGGCTCGATAGCGGCGGCGTCGAAGGTGATCTCCTCGTCGAAGACGGCCCCCTCGTCGGTGGCCAGTGCCAGCCACTCTTCAGCCAGACGGTCGAACTCTTCTCCTGCCGGGGCGAACTCGCGGCCCCGCACATAGTCGATGGTCTTCTCGTCAGGGGCGATGAGCCCGCCGCGGGCCCCCATCTCGATGCTCATGTTGCAGAGGGTCATGCGTCCCTCCATGCTCAGCGAGCGGATGGCGCTGCCGGCATACTCGATGAAGTAGCCCGTGCCGCCCGAGGTGGATATCTTTGAGATGATGTAGAGGATGATGTCTTTGGCCGTCACCCCCTTGCCCAGGGTGCCTTCCACGTTGATGCGCATCTTCTTCGGCTTGGGCTGCAGGATACACTGTGTGGCCAGCACCATCTCCACCTCGCTGGTGCCTATGCCGAAGGCTATGCTGCCGAAGGCGCCGTGGGTGGAGGTGTGGCTGTCGCCGCAGACGATGGTCATGCCCGGTTGCGTGAGGCCCAGCTCGGGACCGATGACGTGGACGATGCCCTGGTAGGGATGGCCCAGACCGTAGAGGGTGACGCCGTGACGCCGGCAGTTCTCCTCCAGCTTCTCCACCTGCAGGCGCGAGAGCTCCTCGCGGATGGGCAGGTGCTGGTCCACCGTAGGCACGTTGTGGTCGGCCGTGGCCACGGTGCGCTCCGGCCTGAACACCGGGATGCCCCGCCGCTCGATGCCTGCGAAAGCCTGCGGGCTGGTCACCTCATGGATCAGATGACGGTCGATATACAAAACGTCGGGACCGTCCTGGATGTGATCCACCACATGCGCATCCCATATCTTGTCAAATAATGTCTTCGGTTCCAATAATTCGTTCTTTTGAGTGTTACACAATTCTTATATCACCTTGCCGATGGCATCCAGGAAAGCCTCCACCGAGGCTGTGATGATATCGGTGTTGGCCGAGAAACCGTAATAGGTCTGGCCGCGGTTCTCTATCTCCACATGCACCTTGCCCAGGTCGTCGCTGCCGCGCGTGATGGCCTGGATGAGGAACTCCTCCAGTGTCACCTTGCGTTTGATCGGCATCGCGACCGCCGAGAAAGCTGCATCGATAGGGCCGTTGCCGGTGGCCGTAGAGGTGAACTCCTCGCCGTTGATCTCCACACGCACGGTGGCCGTGGGTATGGCCGACTTGCCGGCGATCACCTGCAGGGAGAGCAGTCTGATATTACGGTCCTCCCGCTTGAAGGTGCCCGTCAGCACCTCGAGGTCATCGTCCTTGATCTCTTTTTTCTTGTCGGCCAGGTCGAG
>CAZYQV010000042.1:0-5606 GCA_964649775.1 uncultured Rikenellaceae bacterium | reverse complement strand
CCGCTCCGCCGTTGAGGTATGCATACATCAGGCATGCATTTCTGCCGGTGCCGCACCCCAGGTCGAGTATCTGGTCCGCTTCCCGTATCCCCATACCAGCAATGGCCTTGCGGATGAACCGCCGGTAAAAGCCGAGGGTCACCACATTCAACAAAGTATCATAATGCTTTGCCAGAAAAGGTGTCAGCTCCACTTCCGAGTCGGGATAGATCTTCTCCATTTTGTCAGATGCTTTTATAGATACGTGCCAGCGAATAGCCGGGAGCTTTCACCTCAAGATCGAGAAAATAGCCAAAAGGGGTCTGCCACACCTCATAGCCGGCATTCCTGAGCCGTTCCTCCACACGGTCGAACAACGCCTTCGTAAAACGGGGTTCTGCCTTGCTGCCGGAGAGATGGGCAAAGGAGTGCAGCACCACCTTTTTGGTACCGTTCTTGCCGGCAGCCCACTTGATATTTTTCAGGAGCTTCTTCTCCACCGGTCCCGGATCTTCCATATCCTCCGCCTCAGCATGTATGAAGGCCGTCTGCACATCCTGCAGCGACAGTTCCTCCTCTGTATCAGGAAAATCCTCCAGCGTCTTGGTCACCGGCCGGGTGACGAACTCTTTCATATAGATCAAAAGTATCTTCATTGTACCCTGTTTTTAGGGCACAAAGGTAATACTTTCGATGGTTTTTTGTCAAGCGGTGCTGTTGTCACTCCCGGCCACCGAGATAAAGTTCCACAGCCTCCTGTATCGGCAGGTTCTTTTTCTCCGGCGGCAGGGAGAACACCTGGATACCGTTCTGCCGGAGGATGTCTCCGGCCTTCGGCCCCACATGGTAACTAAGGACGGTCTCCACCCCTTCGCGCGACATCAGGGCCGCAGCCTGGATGCCTACCCCGTGGGCCGCTCCGGCATTCTCCTCGTTGGAGAGAAAGACCGTCTTCCCTGTCTCCGTGTCATACACGGCATAAAAAAGTGCCCTGCCGAAGTTCTCCCCGACAGTCTCTTTGTCATTGGTCTGGATTGCTATTTTCATGGTTAAAAAGTTAATGAGACTATGATTCCACTTCGCCTCCGGCTCGTGGAATCATAAAGTCGAATTAATCCCGGCTTGCCGGGGTAAAAAAGTTAAAAGGTCGAAAAGTCAAAAAGTCGAAGAGTATACCCCTTGCTTGCTCTTTGCTCTTTGCTCTTTGCTCTTTGCTCTTTGCTCTTTGCTCTACGCTCTACGCTCTACGCTCTATGCCCTGCGCCCTCACATGATCGCTCCTTCGGGACACACCCGGACGCATATTTTACAGTTTTTACAAAGATCTTTCAAAATAACGGCCGTACCTTCCTTCATCACGATAGCCTCGAAGGGACACACCTCCACACAAACCTCACAGCCCGTACAGATCATCGGCTGTATGTATGTGTATGGTGCCCGTGTTGCCGAATGATATGCTTTCACATCATGTTGTTTTCCCATTGTCTCCTGTTATTCTGTTTTTATAGTTTTTTCTGTATCTCCTGCCAAACGGTTTTCATTCTTTCTGCCGGCACGCTGCCTCCCATCTCAGCCACACTCCTGCCACTGTTGACTGCCGTGATAAATATATCATCATAGGGGAACACTCCCAACAGGTCCAGTCCGTTTTCTTTGGCAAAGACCTTTATCTCCTCCGCTATCTCCGGATTGACATCCTCCTTGTTGATAATACACCCGGCGGCGATGCCAAAGTTCTGCACCACTTCCAACACCCTTTTCATATCATGCACCCCCGAGAGGGTGGGTTCGGTGACCAGTACGACATAGTCGGTACCGGTAACAGAAGCGGTCACGGGGCAGCCGATGCCGGGTGATCCGTCGATGATGATATAGTCTGTTTTTTTCTCCTCTGCTTTCAGGCGTGCCAGCTTCCGCACTTCGGCCACCAGCTTCCCCGACATGTCCGAACCAATGCCGAGGGCCGCATGCACCATCAGGTTGTCCATGCGGGTGCGGGAGACAAAGATCTCCCCGGCCTTCAGCAGTCGCATCGCGATGGCATCCACGGGGCATACCCTGGGGCAATAGCCACATCCTTCACATTCCAGCGGCAACACACGGTAGACATCCCCGTCGGGGATGATCGCATCGAAATGGCAAACTTCCACACACTCCCCACAGCCGGTGCACCCTTCCGGGTCGATGACCGCCTCATAACCGCTGAAGAAATCGCGTTGCTCTATGACCTCCGGTGCCGTCACCAGGTGCATGTCGGCAGCATCCACATCACAGTCGGCCACTATCGCCCGCGCGCCGGCCAGGTATGCCAGCGAGGCCGTCACAGAGGTCTTGCCTGTACCCCCTTTGCCCGAAAGGATTACGATCTGTTTCATACCGTCACCTCCCTGCTGAATACCCTGTCCAGAAAATCCGCGATCTCTTTCAGTGCCCTGTCCACTTCCGGGATCTTGTCAAAGAGCAGATCCCCCTTCGAATAATGGTGAGCCGCCTCCCTCAGGTGAGGGATCCTGCCGGCCACGGGGATCCCTTCCTTCCGGCAATAATCATCGATCATCGTCTCGCCGGGACGGTCTTTGTTGATCACTACGGCAAAATCTTTTCCCAGCACGCGGAGGGTCTCCACCGCCAGTGACAGGTCGTGCCGCCCGAAACGTGTAGGCTCCGCCACCAACAACACAAAACCGGCATGTTTCGCCGCTTCCATCATGGGACAGGAGGTGCCGGGAGGGGCATCGAAAAAGACCAGATCACCTTCCTTAGCCGTATCAACAGTGTAGCCGATCGTCTCTTTGATCATCGGGGTAGCCATCTCCCTGCCTATATCGAGACGTCCCTCAATACGCAAAAAGTCATCACCTTCCGACAAGGGTACACGGTATTCGGTGATCTCACCGATACGATCATCCACCATCGGCAGCGACCCCGAAGGACACAGATCGGAACAGGCATAACAGCCATGGCACAGCTCGGGAAAAACCATGACCGATGATCCCGTGAACGCAATGGCATTGTACATACACACCTCCGCACATTCTCCCGAGAGAATGCAGGTATCCTTGTTCCACACCGGTATCCGGCGGTACACCTCACGCTGACCGGTCAGCGCACCAGACAGAAAGAGCCCGCTGTTGGGTTCCTCCACATCCAGATCGGCAAGAACCACCCCGCGCCCCCTGCGCATCCTGTACCAGGCTGCAAGATTGACCGACAGTGTGGTCTTCCCCGTACCTCCCTTGCCACTTGCAATGGCTATCCGTTCCTGATCTTCCATTTTCTTTATAAAAAAGTCACCCCTCCTGCACAAAGGGGTGACAAAAATAAACCCAAAAATCCTATATCACAACCCCCGATCCCGACCGGCAGCCCCGTCTGCTCCAAAACAGATGACAGGCATGCCGCTCATCCGGGATTGTGACGGTCATTCGTCTTGCGATGATCTGCCTTCCTTCTTCAGTTCTTCAAGCTTTTCCCGCAGATCCTTCTGACGCTGCTCGAGAAACTTCAGCTCATTCTCCAGATAGGTTGTCTCTCGTTCCGGGGTCAACGGCTCAGGATAATAAGGGACACCATGATAGGCAGCTCCCCACCGGTAACCATACCCGTATCCTCTGCCATATCCGCGACCGTATCCCCAGCCATAACCAAAACCCCGTCCGCGCACCGGGACATCGTTCATATATCCCGGCACACCATAACCGGCACAATAACCGGCCCTTCTTCCTGTCATCGGACCCATTCCGTTGGGTCCCGTTCCATCTCCTCTTGGCATAACTGATCCTCCTTTCCTGTTTTTTTTATTTTTCATTGCAAATATAATGAACATTGGTTCATTATCCAAAAAAAATTTAATTATTTTTGTATGTTTTTTTTAACAAAAGATTTCAGAAAGATGATAACAAAAGAACAGGCGATCGAATTGATCAGGGATGTAAAACATCCTGCCATTGATCATACGTTACTGGACCTGGGGATCGTCAAGCACGTCTCCACGGATGAGGACAAGGTGTATGTCACCTTTGCATTTCCTTTTCCCAGCATACCCATTGCCGACACGCTTATCCGTTCGATCTCGGAACCGCTGCAGACAATAGGGGCCCATGTGATGGTGGATATGGTTCTGATGACGGAAGAAGAGAAGCAGAAGTTTCTGCACATGGAGCAGGAGGCATGGAAAGGGCTGGAGGGGGAAGCGTGAAGTGAGAAGCTCGAAGCTTGATGCTTGAAGCTCGAAGGATATCAACTCATCAACTCATAAACTCATTATATCATGTCCCATTTGGTTCTTTTACGACACGGCGAGTCAGTCTGGAACAGGCTGAACGTTTTCACGGGGTGGGTAGATGTCCCTCTCACGGTCAAAGGCATTGAGGAGGCTGCTGCTGCCGGCAGGAAACTGGAGAATTTCAGTTTTGATGTCATTTATGTCTCCACGCTTGTCCGGGCGATCGAGACGGCGATGATCGCCATGGCATATAACAAAAGCGACCGTTTGCCGGTAGTGATCCACAGTGAAGAGGGGAAGGAAAAAGAGTGGTCGAAGATCTACGACCGGGAAACGGAGCAGCAGGTCATTCCCGTGATCCGCGACTGGCATCTCAACGAGCGGTATTACGGTGAGCTGCAGGGCAAGAACAAAGCGCGCACGGCCGAAGAGTATGGAGCGGAACAGGTCCATCTCTGGCGGCGCAGTTACGACATTCCTCCTCCGGGAGGAGAGTGTCTCAAGGATACGGCAGCGCGCACCATTCCTTTTTTCCGGGAACACATCCTGCCCCTGCTGGAGGGGGGTAAGAATGTCTTTGTGGCGGCTCATGGCAACAGCCTCCGCTCTATCGTGATGCATCTCGATGATCTCTCCGAAGAGGAGGTGCTGCAACTGGAGATACCTACAGGCCAACCCATCCTTTATCAATATGACGGAGATCATCTGACCAAAAAAGAGATCTGATGGAAGCCGCGCGGATCTTCGGCACGTTCAAGGAAGCGCTGGTCATCACCTCCTTTGTGTTGATGATCCTGCTGATCGTGGAGTACATCCATGTTCAGACACGCGGATCGTGGGAAGGTTACTTACGGAAAAAGGGATGGGTACAGATCCTCATCGCCGGCCTGCTGGGGGCAACACCGGGATGTATCGGTGCCTTCACGGTCGTTTCGTTGTACACCCACGGCATCACCGGTTTTTCCGCGCTGGTGACCACCATGATCGCCACCTTTGGTGATGAGGCCTTCGTCGTCCTGGCGATGATCCCCGACACGGGACTGCTTCTCATCGCCACCACTTTCCTGATCGGCATCCTCACCGGTTTCATCCTGTACCGTTTTGAAAAGAGAAAGGGGGGCAGCGGTTTTGTCCCCCGCGGACATCTGGTCATCCACGCCGAAGAGGAGGAGGCATGTCGTTGTTTTAGTCTCGCCACCCTCAGGGCCAACTATGCCTCTCTCTCTTTCGCCAGGGCCATCCTGCTCTCCGGCTTTGCGCTTTTCTTTCTTTTCCTGCTCACCGGCGACATCGGTCCGGAAAAATGGAACTGGATCAAGGTAACCTTTGTCATTCTCCTGTCGGTGACGATCTTCATCATCGCCACGGTACCGGAACACTTCATCCAGGAGCATCTCTGGAA
>CAZYQV010000041.1:0-2965 GCA_964649775.1 uncultured Rikenellaceae bacterium | reverse complement strand
ATCTACAAGGTGCTGGAGAGAGACCAGGATGGAAATGTGGCAGAGAAAGACAGTCTGGGCCGTCTGCGTTACCGGGAGGTCACTCCCGAAGAGGTGGCTGACAGGTACAATTATCAGAAAGCAGACTACCGTAACTACAAGGATGGAGATCTGCAGTCGGCGATCAGCAATAGCGATGACTGGAAAGGAGAGGATAAAGGTACTGCACAGATGTATTCGCAGGATACCCAGAACAATGACTTCACTACCCTTATCAATGACAGGGCCCGGGTATATAAAGGTGGGTCGTGGATGGACAGGGCCTACTGGCTGATCCCCTCCACACGCCGTTTCCTGGACGAAAAAAGCGCCAGGGCCGATCTGGGGTTCCGCTGTGCCATGACAAGAGTAGGCAGCCCCTCGGGTTTCTAGGAACGAATGAAAATAATGGACAGGCCTCATTATTTTGTGTAATGAGGCCTTTTTCTGTTTATAATGAAGGTGGAAGAGTTGTATAGCATCTATTCTGCGCATCCGGTGGTCATAACCGATTCGAGGGATGCAGAGCAAGGGGCGGTCTTTTTTGCACTCAAGGGAGAGAAATATGACGGCAATGCGTTTGCCCGCCAGGCACTTGACAAGGGATGTGCCTATGCGGTGGTGAGTGATCCTTCTTTGGGAGATGATGACCGGTTCATCCTTGTTGAGGATCCCTTGAAGACATTGCAGGAGCTGGCCGCATATCACCGGCAACAACTCGATATCCCCGTCCTGGCGGTCACAGGGACCAACGGCAAGACCACCACCAAAGAACTGATCGTCGCAGTCCTCTCAAAAAAGTTCAGGGTGACAGGTACGCAGGGCAATTTTAACAACCATATCGGTCTCCCCCTGACACTCCTTGCTGCAGATAAAACAACGGAGGTTCTTGTCACGGAGATGGGAGCCAACCATCCGGGAGAGATCGCCTTCCTGTGTGACCTTGCCGCTCCCACCCACGGGCTGGTCACCAACATCGGCAAAGCCCACCTGGAGGGGTTCGGGAGTCTTGAAAACATTCTCCGGACCAAGAGCGAGCTGTATGATTATCTCCGGAAAAGAGGAGGTGTGGTCTTTTATAACGACGACAATGACCTCCTGAGAGAACGGGCAGGCAAGATAAGGAACCGTGTTTCCTATGGCACGGATGAGAAAGCGGATATCTCTTTCCGTCCGCTGAAAGGAGGGAAAACGCTTTCATTTGTTTGGAAAGCCGCCGGAGGAGAGAGGGTTGTGAGGACGCATCTTTACGGAGGATATAATCTGGAAAACGCTATGGCGGCGGTCGCTGTGGGGGTAGGTTTTGGTGTCCCTCCTGAAGATATTGTGGATGCTGTCTCCTCTTATGTCCCCGGGAATATGAGATCACAGGTGATCAGGACAAAAAGGCGAAATACCGTTGTCCTGGATGCTTACAATGCTAATCCTGCAAGCATGCGGTCGGCGATCGAAGAGTTTGTTTTGCTGGAGGGAGAGAAAAAAGCGGTGATCCTTGGCGATATGCTGGAGCTGGGAGAGTATGCTGAAGATGAGCATGAGAAGATCCTGGAACTTCTTAAAGAAAAGGGCATGGAGGAAAATGTCTACCTTGCCGGAGAAAATTTTTTTAGGCTTTCAGTGAGGTATGGCTATAAAGGATTTGAGATTACCACCGCACTGAAAGCGTTCCTGGAGAAAAACAGACTCGAAGGGTATACCATCCTTGTCAAAGGATCCCGCCTGATGAGACTGGAAGAGCTTTTGGACGAACTATAACTAAATACTTTGAGATAATGTCAGACAAATTTATGGATCCTATCGGGAGGCTAATGGGGCTTCGTTTCAAATCCCATCCGTGGCATGGGGTGGAGATCGGTGAGAAAGCGCCGGAGGTGGTAACCTGCTACATTGAGATGGTACCTACCGACACGGTTAAGTACGAGGTGGACAAGAAAAGCGGATATCTGATGATCGACAGGCCTCAGAAATATTCCAATATCGTGCCGGCATTGTATGGTTTTATCCCGCAAACATACAGCGGGAACAAGGTGGCAGCCTATTCGATGAAAAAATCGGGCAAGAGTGATCTTACAGGAGACAGTGATCCTATGGATATCCTTGTACTTACAGAGAAAGAGATCACACACGGTGATATACTCGTTTTCGGCAGGCCGATCGGAGGATTGCGTATGATTGACGGGATGGAGGCGGATGATAAAATTATTGCTATCCTGGATAATGATGCCGTGTATGGGAGATACCGGAATATTTTTGATTTGCCCACACCCATTATCGACAGGTTAAAACATTATTTTCTTACCTATAAAGATCTTCCGGGAAATAAGAGGGAACGGGAGATCACCGATGTCTATGGCATTGAGGAAGCCCATGAGGTGATCCGCTTTTCCATGGAGGACTATCAGGAGAAATTCAGTCAGATGGTCTGACATTGTGTTCCGTCCTGCCGTTACCGGGAGTCATCCAGGAGATATTCCCTGAAGGTGGGGTGTTCTCCTGCCATTCTGAGAAAGATATCGAGAGGGACTGTCCTGAAATCATTTCCCAGTCCTTCCAGGATCTCAGCGACTTTGTCGATGTCGTTCCATTGCCGTACATGCATCAGCAAAAAATAGGGCCTGACGGGGTTGAGGGCGGCCAGTGTCCGGATATCTTTGATGGCATCTTCCACGCTTCTCCCGGGATCGAGATAATAATCATAAGAGACCAGCGGGACTTTGTTTCTCACGGTAAAGGTGAAGGCGGGGGCATATCCGTTGATAAAGCCGATCGCTTCCGGCATGTGGGCATAGTAAGCATCCGTGACTTTTTTTGTCAGGTCGGTGTTGCCTTCGAGGGTAGCTCCTTCGGAATAATCCATGATCTCGAAGACACTCAGGTCGAGGCTATTCATGAGCGACCAGGCAGAGTCGAGCAATGAAGGCAGGATGCTGTCGGGCACGGCCTTGGG
>CAZYQV010000040.1:0-2934 GCA_964649775.1 uncultured Rikenellaceae bacterium | reverse complement strand
GCGTATACGCATGGGCTCGGCCCTGCCCAAGGTCTACGGCGGGTTCAACAACCTGGTCCGCTACGGCAATTTCGAGCTGAGTTTTTATTTCTACTTCTCGGTGGGCGCCAAGGTGTACAACCAGGATTACGCCACCAACATGCACGACGGCGCCAGCCCCGGCTACAACCTGTCGACCGACGCCCTGGCCTCATGGACGCCCAACAACCGTTATACCGACGTGCCCCTCTATGTGATCAACAACAACTCCTACAGCAACCAGCTCTCGTCACGCTTCCTGGAGGATGCCTCATACCTGAGGCTGAAAAACATCATGCTCAGCTACAACCTGCCTCCGGCAGTGACCAACAGGCTCCGCATGAAAGGGATGAGGGTCTATGTGATGGCGGAAAACATCTGGACCGTCACCGGCTACAAGGGTTTCGACCCCGAGGTAGCCATCAACGGCACCACGGGCAGTAACATCCCGGGGACGAAAGTAGTATCTGTCGGACTGAAGCTCGACCTGTAAACAAAAAGACATGTTCAAAATGACCAGAATAACGAATATTGCAAAGACAGCCATTTTTGTGGCGGCGGTCGCCCTGCTGAGCTCCTGCGGCAAGGATTTCCTCTATCCCGAGCCCACGACGGCCCTCGAGGAGAAGGATGTCTTCACCTCGCTCACCAATGCCCGGGCGGCCATGGTGGGGGCTTACGACCAGCTGAGCTCCTACTCGTTCGACGGCCTGTATCTGCCGATCATGGCCGACTTGACGGGAGAAGACCTGATGCTCAACTCCACGAACAACTACAACTGGTTCGTGCCGGTGTACCAGCTGAATGTCCTTCCCAACTACCAATACGCTTCGCGGCCGTGGAGTGCCGGGTACAAGATCATTTTCGATGCCAACAAGATCATTGCCGGCGTGCCGCAGCTGGCCGATGCCACGCAGGAAGATAAAGACGCCCTCATTGCCGAGGCCAGGGTGATGCGTGCCTATGTGATGCTGAAGCTGACGCAGGTGTTCGCCCCGGCCTACGCCACACATCCCGATGCTCCGGCCATCCTTCTGGTGACACAGCCCATGGCCTACGATGCTCCCGACATAGCGCGCAGCAGCGTGCGGGAGGTGTATGAGCAGATCGTCGCTGATCTGCTGTATGGCGCCGGCGTCCTCGGCGACGACCGTGAGACCGGCTTTTTCGGACGACGCGCCGCCCATGCCCTGCTGGCCCGCGCCTACCTGGACATGCAGGAGTGGGAAAAAGCCCGCGACCATGCCCGGCAGGCCTATGAAGGAACGACGCTGATGACCATCGACGAGATGCTGGGAGGCTTCTTCCGCTCCAACAGGGAAACCATCTTCTCCATCGCCTACACTGCCGAGGACAACAACGTGTACCTGAGCATACCCTCTTTCTACTGGCCGGTGGCGGGCTACAGCTCGATGCGTGCCGACAGCCGTTTCGTGGAGCGCTTTGCCAGCAATGATTACCGCCATTATTTCTTTTTGAAGCAGGAGAACATCGACCCCGACAACTGGCTGATCCTGAAGTTCATGCACAACCAGCAGGTGGGCAACGCCGAGCGTATCAGCATACGCGCCGCCGAGATGTACCTCATCGAGGCCGAGGCGGAGGCCGAGCTGGGACATTACAGTGCTGCCCAGGATGCACTCTACATAATCCAGAGCCGTGCCATCCCCGGCATCGGGAAAAGCCCCGCCACCGGCCAGGAGCTGATCGACGAGATACTCATCGAACGCAGGAAAGAGCTCTTCGGCGAAGGGTTCCGCTGGAACGATATCAAACGCCGCAACCTGCCCTTCGTCAGGGAGGGAGACCACTGGGTGAAATATGATTTTGGTCCCGGAGAGGACGAGTATTACCGCCTCACCTTCCCCATCCCCCAAAGGGAGATCGACGCCAATGATGCTGTCAGCGAACAGGATCAGAACCCGGGGTATTAGGAAGGATGATTGTTGAATTTTGAATTTTGAATTTTGAATATGAGTAAGAAGATATTGTTTCTATTCGGGGTGCTGGCGCTTTTCGCCGGCTGTGCAAAGCAGGAAGAAGAGATCATCCTGACGCCCGATGCAGGCCCCGGTTACCTGGATGTAGAGAACGACGGGTATGTGGTGACCCTCAATGCCCAGCCTCCGGCAGAAGGCCAGAAAGGCATCTGGCGTATCTACACCGGCGAGAACGGTCGTTTTGAGGATGCTGAAGACCCTCATACACGTTTTTATGGTGAGCCGGGCGAGACCTACCTGCTGGGATGGGAGATCAGCCAGGGTGATTATTACAAGGCTGCCACCATCAATGTATCTTTCCGGCCTTTGCAACCGGTCATCGTGACGGAAATCAGCGATACGCTGAAGGGCAACATCTCCCTGTGGGCAGAGGCCGAGCCTGCCCGTTTTGGGGCCACAGGACGGTGGCAGGTCACCGCGGGTGATAACGGCCGTCTGCTGCACAGCGACAGTGCGAGGACGGTCTTCATCGGGCAGCCACAGCAGGAGTACACCCTCACCTGGACCCTCACCTACGGCTCCAAGGAGGCCTCCGCCACCCTCACCTTCATCACCGACAGCCTGCGGGCCGATGCCGGCGAGGACCATCTCGACATCGTCACCTACACGCCCGACGACGATCCCAAGTACACCGGCCTGGAGGCTTTCCTCCCCGGCGGCGGCCACGGCAGCTGGCAGATCATACGGGGTGAGGGCGGCAGGATATACAACACTGATAACCCTCACTCCGCCTTCATGGGGATGGCCGACACCACCTACACCCTGGTATGGAACGTGCAGGTGGATGAGTACAGCGCCTCCGACACGGTTCAGTTGCGTTTCCGCGGCAAGTGGGGCGTGTGGGTCGACCCGCGCGACAAGCAGCCTTACCGTTATGTACGCATCGGCAACCTGGAATGGATGGCCGAGAACTTCA
>CAZYQV010000039.1:0-3300 GCA_964649775.1 uncultured Rikenellaceae bacterium | reverse complement strand
AACCGTTTTTTGAAGGTTTTTCCGGTGATCCTGATACTCTTTTTGTTTTCCTGCTCCACCGACCGCGATAAGATCGGCAACTGGGTGGCGGAGGCCCCTGCCGACACCCTTTATACGCATGTTGATACGGCGGGGGTGACGGTCATCCCCAACGGGCGTCTCGTCACGCCGGCGGGGAGGTCGTACCGCACGGCACCCCATCCTTTCGGGCTGATCCTCAGCCGCGACGGCACGATGGCCGTGACCGCCAACTCGGGCGTGCGGCCCCTGTCGGTGAGCATCCTTAAAGAGATCGACACCGACCATCCGGTGATCCTGCAGATCCCTCCGGGGGTGAAGACCGACGAGGGGGTGCTGGCCTCGGTGTTCATGGGTCTGGCCCTTTCGCCCGATAACAAAACACTGTATGTGGCCGGAGGCCAGGAGAACAGGATCTACCTCTTCGATACGAGGACAGGGGAGAGCAGAGGTTTTATCAGCTGTGCTTACCGTGACGACAGTGTGGATTACAGCGACGGCTATATAGGGGACATGGTGATGAACCGTGCCGGCGACCGGCTCTATGCTGTCGATCAGGTGGGTTTCCGCATGATCATCATCGATGTGCCGGGGCGTAAGCTGATCACCTCGGTGCCTGTGGGGCGTTATCCTTTCGGCATCACCCTCTTGCCTGATGAGAAAGCCGTCTATGTGGCCAATGTGGGGATGTTTGAATACAAGCCATACGGCGGCGTCGACCCCAACAACCTGAAAGAGACGGCCCCGGCCTTCCCGCCGGTGGCCTTCGGCACGCCGGAGGCGCGCGACGGTGTACATACCGACACCCTCGATATCCCCGGCCTGGGCGACCCCAACGTGCCGGAGTCTTTCTCGGTGTGGAAGGTGGACCTGACGGTGGCGGACAAGCCGCACGTGACGGCGAAGATCAAGACCGGCACGCTGGTGGGAGAGATGGTGGAGGACTTCCCTGCCGTGGGAGGCTCCTCGCCCAACTCGCTTGTGGCTACGGAGGACTATGTCTTCGTCAGCAACGGCAACAACGACAATATCTCGGTGATCGGCATCCGTGAGGATACCGTAGTGCATACCATCCATCTCGACCTGGACCCCCGCATCGACCACCTGCGGGGCAAGATCCCTTTCGGGCTGGCTCTCTCGCCCGACAATAAACGCCTCTATGTGGCCGAGGCGGGCATCAACGCCGTCGGCGTGGTGGATATACCTTCGTTCCGTATGCTGGGGCACATCCCGGCCGGTTGGTTCCCTTCGAAGCTGAAGGTCACCCCCGACGGCAGGCACCTGGTGGTGGCCAACGCCAAGGGCTACGGCAGCGGACCCAACGGCGGGAAAGATTACTGGCCCGGTCCCGAGGGTACGTATATCGGTTACCTGATGAGAGGGACCGTGGAGGTGATCCCCGTCCCTGCGGAAAAAGAGTTGAAGAAGATGACGGAAAAGGTGATCGCCAACAATTTCCGTTTTCACAAGATCGACGATCCCGTCTTCGACTGGCGCAGGGACAACCCCGTGCCTCTCTATCCCGGAGGGAAAGCATCCCCCATCAGGTACCTCGTCTTCATCACCAAAGAGAACCGCACCTATGATGAGGTCTTCGGGGCCGTGGACTGGGCCGTGGGCGACTCCACGCTGGCCCGTTACGGCTCGTATGTCTCATTTAGCAACAAGAAACATACGAAGTTCGTCGAACATGCACTGGTGATGCCCAACCACATCGCCCTGGCGCGCCGTTTTGCCATCGGGGATAATTTTTATGTCGACTCGGACGTGTCGGCCGACGGTCACCGCTGGCTGGCCAACACCTATCCCAACGAGTGGGTGGAGACCACCACGCCGGCAAGCTACGGCGGCAACCGCAAGTTCAAACAGTCGAAGTCGCCCGGCTACCTGGCCTTCAACGGCGCTGCGGGGGCCATCTATCCCGAGGATTACAACGAGGCGGGCTCGCTGTGGGACCAGCTCGACCGCTACGACATACCTTTTTATAATTTCGGTGAGGGGGTGATGTTCGAGCCGGCATCCTATGCCGATGAGTACAAATATACCGGTATGCGGTACCTGTATAACTACCCTCTGCCGAAGGCCCTTTTTGAGAACTCCTCCCGCACCTATCCCACGTTCAACATGGGCATCCCCGACCAGTTCCGGGTCGACCAGTTCATCAAGGAGGTCAAAGCCAAATGGATGGACAACGGCCTCGACCTGCCGTCGGTGATCACCCTTATCCTTCCCAATGACCACGGCGCCGGCGAGCGTGCTGCCGACGGTTATCCTTTCCGTGAGAGCTATATGGCCGACAACGACCTGGCTCTGGGGCGTATCGTGGAGTTCCTCTCCCATACCCCTTACTGGAAGAACATGGCCATCATTGTCACCGAGGACGATGCACAGAACGGTGTCGACCATATCGACGCCCACCGCAGCGTGCTGATGCTTATCTCCCCCTATGCAAAGAAACAGTATGCCGGACATGTGCACTACAGCTTCGGCAGCATCTTCAAGACCTTCTGGAATATCCTGGGCGTACCCTACCTGAACGAGTACGATGCTACGGCCACCGACATGGCTGATCTCTTCACCGCAGAGCCCGACTTCACTCCTTACGAGGCTCTGCCGGTGGACAAAAGGGTGTTTGATCCGCAGAAAGCCCTCGACCCGCTGGATGAGGAGTTCAACTGGAAAGCCGTCAGGGAAAGCCCGGAGATAGACAATGTCGAAGACATGATCCGCGACAGCAAGGAGAAAGCGGAATACCGGACGGAAGACCAGAAGAAGGATGATTGATGAAGCTGTCTGCACTGACCATCATTGCTGAAGCTGCGATGGTCATGGGAGCTCCGGGAGTAAAGGAGAATACAGAGAAGGGCCGGATACGTACCTTGCCGGAAGGAAATATTTTGTATTCTCGTATATTGCCATATACAAAAAACGGGAGCCGGGCAAAGTACTCGGGAGATATACTGTTAAGCGTTTTTTAATAGTCGTAAAACTGAAAGCTTCCCTTAATTCGCTACATTCAAAATTAAAAAATTCCAGTTATAATTTATGTTCTGTTGGAATGTGGGAAACTCCTGTGGGAAATCTGCCAAAAGCTGTATATATTTGAAAATACTAACCGGTTTTTAGACGGACTGCCGTTGTGGTGCATTAGAAAAATGAATTTATTACAAAAACATAAAATAGAGTAATCAATGAATGAAATATTAATAGCTTTATTAATAGGAACAATAGCGGGAATAATAGATGTTATTCCGATGATTATTCAAAAAATGGACAAATACG
>CAZYQV010000038.1:0-9077 GCA_964649775.1 uncultured Rikenellaceae bacterium | reverse complement strand
CCGTAAAAGATACCCGCAATCTTTAGGAGCGGCCTTGCCGTTGCATGCTTTTCCCGGTGGTATTCTGTAAGGCGGAGCGGTTCAGCAGAACTTCAGTTCGCCGAAAAATTCCGGCCGGTGGAAGTCGGGGTTTTCGGTATCGATGGGGTTCCAGGAGAGGTAGTGGGGTCTGGAGAGACCGTCGCCGCATTTGTAGAAGTTGGCGCGGAAGGTCTTGTCCTTGCTGATCTCCACTTTGTGGTCGACGAACACCTCTGCCGGGATCATCACCATGAGATCCCAGGAGAAATCTCCCGTTTTCTCCTCAAAAGGAGCCACGCCCAGGGAGGGGAACCTTCTGATCTTTTCGATCACATCGGGCTGCAGGTTTTCGCGGGGCGATCGCGAGCGGCCTTTTTGGGCCAGGCAGGTGCCGATACAGTTGATCTCGAAGTTGTAGTAGACACCGTCCTCTGCGGGGGAGACGAAGAACTCCACGGTGCTGTCCTGCCAGACGGGTGCGTTGTCTTCGGTAAAACGGGCGCGGATCACCGATTCGTGCACATAAAATTTATAGACGATGTGCTGCGGGTCCCAGGCGATGGAAAAACGCACCTCCGGCCGGTAGGAGAACTCTTTCCAGTTAATTACGTTCACATCCTCTTTGCCGAGGGTGTCGAGGAAGGCGGAGATCTTCTCCGGCGGGGTGTCCGCTGCCGGGAAGGGGAGCTTGTGTATGCAAACTGATTTCATGATCTTATCTGTTTAATTTATTTTTCTATTTCTTTCCATGCGAGGGCGCTGGCGCCGAGGATCGCCGCATTGTTCTCGGGGATCTGGGAGGGCAGGATACGTACGGTGCCTTTGAAGATGGTCTGTATCTTTTCGTTGACATACTTTTCTACCGGCTCGAAGAGGTATTTTCCCGCGTTGGAGAGTCCGCCGAAGAGGAAGATGGCCTCGGGGCTGGAGAAAGCTGTGGCGTTGACGATGGAGAGGGCCAGCATGTCGGCTGTCCTGTCGAAGGCCTCCAGGGCGATGCGGTCGCCTTCTTTGGCGGCGTCGGTGATCATCCTGGCGGTGAGGGCTTCGGCGGCCACCTTGCGCAGGGGGCTGGGGTCCCGGCGTTGTCCCAGCAGCTCCTGTACGGTGCGTACGATGCCGGTGGCCGAGACGTAGGTCTCGAGACAGCCCTGTCGTCCGCAGCCGCAGTCGCGTCCTCCCGGCACCATGATGATGTGGCCTATCTCGCCGGCAAAGCCGGTGGAGCCGTACAGCACCTCGCCGTTGATGACGATGCCGCTTCCCAGGCCGGTGCCGAGGGTGTAGATGATGAAGTTTTTCATCTCCCGGGCGCCGCCGTAAATCATCTCTCCCAGGGCTGCCGCATTGGCATCGTTGGTGAGCACCACCGGCACGTCGGTGTACTGCGACATCATCTCGCACAGGGGGATGACCCCCTCCCAGATCAGGTTGGGCGGGTGCTCGATGGTGCCGTGGTAGTAGTTGCCGTTGGGGGCGCCTATGCCGATGGCCTGCAGCTCTATCTCCTCCTTCACCTTGCCGAGGGCCCTGGTGACCGCCCCGTACAGGGCCGACACATACTCGCCGATGACGGGATACTGTGTCGTGGAGATACGGTCTTCGGCCAGGATGTTGCCCTCCCGGTCGACCACCCCCAGGACACTGTTGGTGCCTCCTATGTCTATGCCTATGGTAACAGCTTTCTTCATGATGATCGGTGTTTGGATATATGACTTTTCAATGGCGATGCAGGGATCGTGTTCATGCTTTTTTTGCCAGTTTGCCCGGGACGACCAGCGACACATAGAAGATATATACGATGGCGGCGAGGGGGACCAGGAAGCCGGTGCCCGTATTGGTCATGTCGGCCAGCTTGCCCATGAGGGGAGGCAGGACGGCCCCGCCGACGATGGCCGTGATCATCAGTCCCGCCAGTTCGTTGGTGCGTTCGGGCATCTTGTCGATGGTGATGGAGAAGATGAGGGGGAAGATGTTGGCGAAGCTGATGCCTATGAGCGATATGCTGGGGATGGCCATGGCCCGGCCGCCGAAGAGCAGGAGCAGGATGCCGGCGATGGAGAAAAGGGTCGTGAGGATCAGAAAACGGGAGGCTTTCATCCAGGAGAGGATGATGGCCCCCAGGAAACGACCGGTCATAAGCCAGAAGAAGAAGAGGCTCGTGCCGGCAAGACCGATCTTCTGGATGTCGATGCCGTATTTGTCTTCGAGATAAAGGGGGATGCCCGAGCTGACCGACACCTCAGCGCCTACATAGACGAAGATGCCGAAGGTCATGAGGGCCACGAAAGGGTTCTTCAGCAGGGCGAAGCTGGAGCCGAAGGTGGCGGGATGTGAGTGCGGGTCTTTCTTCTCGTCAATATGCGTCGGCACCAGGATGGCCAGGGTGATGAGCAGCGACACCGAATAGATGGGGAAGATGATCTCCCACCCGGCGTGGAAGTAACGGGCAGCGATCACGGGGATCAGCGGCCCCGAGAGGGAGCCGATGGCCTTGACGAACTGGGCCAGGGAGAGGTTGCGCGAATACCTCCCTTCGGGGGAGACATCCCGCATGATGGGGTTGCCGGCCACCTGCAGGATCGTGGCGCCGGCACCCAGCAGCAGCACCGTCAGCAGGAACATGGGGTAAGGAAAAGATTCGGGATCATCGGCGTGCAGACCCCCGATGACGGGGATGACCAGCCCGATGAGGGCTACCGTCAGCCCCAGCACCATCACGTGTTTTTTCCCCTTTTTGTCCTGGTATATGCCCATTGGTATCGACAGGACCAGGAACATCAGCAGGGAGGTGGAGGGGATGAGCGTGGCCAGGAAATTGCTGGTCTGGTAATGCTCCCGCACCAGCCCTACAAAAGGCCCTACGGCATCGCCGAAACCCATCACCAGAAAAGCCATAAAAACGGCTGCCACCTGTATTTTTGATCTCTTTTCCATGGTACCTGATTAAAACGTTTTAGCCGGACAGGAGGCAAAAATAGTAACTTTTACCGAAAAATGAAACCGTGCTTTTACTTTCTATTTCCGGTATTTCAGGCATTTACCATGCCTTCTTCAGGCCTGTGGCGGGGCGGCCGGGAGGTGACGGAGGGGGTCAGTACCCGAAGATCTCCTCCAGGGAGAGCTCTTTGAAATTACCCAGTTTTTTCATCATCATCGTGTCGAGGTTTTCCCTGTTGCCGAGGATCAGGAAAGTATAATTCTCTTTGGCCACATGATCGTTGAAGAAACGCTCCAGGTCGTCCATGGTCATTTTTTGTACTCCCTCATAGACATCTTTTCGCAGATCATGGTCGCTGCCCCGGTCCAGGTTCTCCAGCCAGGTGAAGTAGATGTCCGTGCCGTGGATCCTCTCGGTGGACATCCTGTCGATGACAGACAAATGTGCCAGGCTGAACTGTTTTCCGGCGCGGGGCATCTTCTTCAGAAGGGTCAGCATGGTCTGCAGGGCCTGCGGCATTTTGTTCGCCTGGGTGCCTACGAAGCCGTAGAGGATGTTGTCGTCGTCGGGGACCCAGGCCACGGCGTAACGGGCAAAGGCAGAATAGGCGAGGCCTTTGGATTCGCGTACTTCCTGGAAGACGATGGAGGAGGGTCCTGACCCGAAATATTCGTTGAAGAGCGTGCCGGCGGGCATCAGGGAGATGTCGCAGGGCACGTCGCGTGAGAAAAGGATCACGTTGGCCTGCACCATGTCGAAGTTGACGAAATAGACATTGTTGCGGTTCGGCTGTGTGGGGAAAAGGATCCGCGGGGGGTAATCCCGGAGGGTGCCGGGCACGTGGTGGTACTTTGCAAGCAGTTTCCGGACCTTTTCCCGGCCGGCGGTACCGTAGAAAAAGATATAGTGTTTGTATCCGGTCAGCTCCCGTATCAGGGAGGTCAGCTCTGCCGGATCTATGCTGTGCAGCTCTTCTTCGGAGAGGATGTGGGTGTAGGGGGATCTCTTGCCGTATTTGGCGTAATTGGTCATGCCTCCCCAGAGAATGCTGTGTGGCTGCATCTTGCGGTCCTGCCGCTCTTTGAGGATGTCTTTGACGAACTTGTGATAAGCAGACGTGTCGGGGACCACGTGGCCCAGCAGGTGTTCCGTCAGACGGATCCCTTCTTCCATCGACTCCTGCAGGCCGCTCAGGCGGATGTAGGTGCGGCGCTGGGAGGTGTAGACGCTCAGGTCCACGCCCAGCCTGTACAGCTCTTTCTGGAACTCTTCCGCGCTGTACCTGTCCGTGCCCAGGTAGGGCAGGTAGCGGATGGCCAGGGGGGTCTTCAGGTCGTTGTCGCTGCCCATGTCAAAGAGGTACTCCAGGGTGAACAGCTCGTTCACCTCATTGGGGACGTAGTCGAGGCGTATGCCGCCGGGCAGGCTGTCGTGGCGGATGGCTTCGGCAAAGTCGACGAAAACGGGCTGCAGAGGCGGCACCTTCTCAGCGGTGAACTTCCTGTAAAAGGCCGACTGTCTCTCCCTGTTGATGCTGACGGGGGTGATCTCCGGCTTTTCCACCTTCACCAGCGTGTCGTTGCTGCCGGTGTGTTTGTAAACGATCACATAATTGTCGCCGTAATGCTCGCGGGCAAAGGCAACCAGCTCCGGTTTGGTTATTTTTTCCAGATCGTCGAAGAAACGGACCTTTTCCACCCAGGGGAGATCCATCGTGAAGGAGCTCATCATGTCGAACGCGCGGGAGGTGTTGTCTTCCAGCTGTTTCATCTCATTGCGCCGCAGGTTGTTGATCACTGCCTGTATGAGCCATTCGTCGAAAGCACCTTCCTTCACCTTCTCCAGCTCGCCGAGGAGCAGGTCACGCACCTCCTCCAGCGTCTGGCCCTGGCGGGGGACACCCCAGAAAAGATGGATGGTGTAGTCTCGCAACTCAAAAGGAGAGCATCCCGCCTCCAGCACCTTTTGTTTTTGTTTCAGGTCCAGGTCGATCAGGCCGGCCCTGGTGTTGCTGAGGATCATGTCGATGAGGGTGACGTATTTGTCGTCGTCGCTGTTGTACCCGCCCAAACGGAATCCCAGCATCACACTTGCCGGCGAAGGACCCGTGACCGTCCCGACGACGGGCCCTGCGAGAGGTTTTTCTTTGTGGAGGACCGGAAGGGTGAGCTCTTTTTTCTGCATGTCCCCGAAATAACGGTCGACGATACGGATCGCCTCTTCATAGTCGAGATCACCGGCCAGGATCACCGCCATATTGTTGGGGACGTAGTATTTGTCGGCAAATTCGTAAATGTTCTTCACCGAAGGGTTCTTGATGTGTTCCGGCAGGCCGATGACATCCCTTCCGTAGGGATGTTCGGGGAAGAGGGCGGCCGCCAGCACGGTCTCCTGCCGGTAGTTGTCGTTGTCCTGGTACATGTTGAACTCTTCGTATACCGTCTCCAGTTCGGTGTGGAAGAGCCGGAACACTTTGTGTTTGAACCGCTCGCTCTCCAGCTCGGCCCACTTTGTGAGTTCATTGGAGGGGATATCGCTTGAGTAGACGGTATAGTCATAGGAGGTGCCTGCAATGGTGTTCTTACCGCCTATGCTGGTGATCAGCTTGTCGTATTCGTTGGGGATCGCATAACGGGCCGCCAGTTGGGAGACACTGTCGATGCGGTGGTAGATCGCTCTCTTTTTTTGAGGATCCTGCTCCATGCGGTGTTGTTCAAAGAGACCGGATATCTCCTCCAGCAGGGGTTTCTCTTTTTCCCAGTCCAGGGTGCCGATCTTGTCGGTGCCTTTGAACATCAGGTGCTCAAAGTAATGGGCCAGGCCGGTGGTGGCGGGAGGGTCGTAGGTGGAGCCGGCATGGACGGCGATCCTTGCCTGTATGCTCGGCTCCGTCGTATTCCTGGAAAGATAGACTTTCAGGCCGTTGTCGAGGGTGTAGATACGTGCATGCAACGGGTCGCCGGTCACCTCCTCATAGCGGTAACCGTTTGTGTCGGTTTTTTCAACGACCCGGTACTTTTCGCGGGTACATCCGGCGGACAGAAAAAGCCAGACGAACCCTGCAACCAGGAGAGGGGTCTGTGTTTTCATGACGCTGGGATTTGGTTCTTTCTCTGTACATTGCGGGAAATATTATAATAGTCAAATTTCGTTAAAAATTTCCCGAAATGCAATAAAAAAACCCGAAAATCACTTTTTGTGCCGGAATGTATTCATCCTGAAATCGAAGAGGATATCCCACGATTCTTCCATGTCCCAGTTGGCTTTAATGTTCAGGATCTTATTAAAATATGCAACGGCTTCGGGTTGTAGTTTCTCAAGCAGGATGCCCGGGTCCCATTGGCCGTTGCCATTTTCGTCTGCGAAGGCTTTGAGGATATATTTCCCGGGTTTGAGGAACCCGAAGCGGAGGGTCGTATCACTGTGGATGGAGGCTTCGCGTATCCTTTTTTTCTCGTTGTCGTCCCACATCTGTATCACCACTTCTCCGCCGGGAGAGGTGAGGTTGAGCACCAGGTTGCCGTAGTCTTCGAGGCTGGCCGTATGGAACTCCAGGCGTACCGTGTCGTTGGTGAGTCCGTATATATCCGTGAAGGCTCCCGGCAGGAATTCCAGGACATACCCGGTGCTTTCCTGCCACGGGCAGCGCAGATGAAGCCTTCGCAGGAAAAAGGTGTCTTTCTCCAGGGTGTAAGGCTGGGGGATCTCCAGGGAGTCTTCCATGCGGACGAACCGTATCAGGGAGGTGTCGCGGCCGGCCAGGGGTGCGGAGGTCTCGAGGAGCAGGTCGCTGTTCAGCTCCTGCCGGTTGTGGGAGAGGGAGGTGTTGACGGAGAGGACGGGTGTCTCCTCTGTCTTTTGTTTCTTCCCTTTGCTTCCCTTTTTCGGTTTGATGCGCAGGGAGACCGTGTCGGTGACCGTCACGGGCCGTCCCAGACTGTCGGCAGCCTCATACGTGGCAGTGATCCTGAGGCGTCCCGAATGCACCAGCGCCGTGTCGGTGATCCACAGGCCCAGCGTGTCGCCCGTGACCGACCTTTCGGCAAGGAACCAGGAAGGGACGGTGGTGTCGGCGAGGGAGATGACGGCCCCGCGGGCAGGACGGTTGAAGATCAGAAAAAGGAACTCCGGAAGGGGCCTGTCGTAACTCTTCAGGTACTGTTGTGCCGTCTCCTCGGTGAACAGGCGCAGTAGAAGATTGCGGCCGGGGAGGGAGTAGATGCTGTCGGTGATCAGCGAGTCGGGGAAAGGAGCATAGTCCGGGCCGGGCGAGAGGATGATGACGGTATCCAGGAAAGCCACCTCATCGCCTCCCGGGTCGTACAGGTAGTTGAGGTTGCCGTCGACGAGACCGTAGAGACGGAAGGTGTCGGCCTTCAGGTTCTTCAGCACGAACATACCGTATTGGTTGGCCTTGCTCACATAAAGGGGTTTCTGCAGCAGGGGGGCCGAGTCGGAGAGGTTGTCGTAAAGCATCACCAGTGCATCCTCCGGAGGGGTCAAGTCGGCCGCCTCGAGCAGCTGACCGTGTACCTGCAGCGAGTCGATGTATGAGCCGGTGGAGAAGACATAGGTGAAGTTCTCCAGGATATTGCCCTCGGTGAAGTCCTTGATGGCATCGGCGAAGTTAAGGGTGTAGGTGGTGCTGTCGCGGAGGGTGTTGTTCAGACGGATGATCATGGTCTTGCCCTTGAGCCTGATCTCGGGCTTCTCCGTCAGCGGCGGCGAGACGATCAGCTTTTTGTTCACCTGGTCGAGCTGGATGAACTCGTTGAAACGGATCTCGATCACCGGGGCATCAAAGAAAACGGAATAGTCGGGCGGGTCATATTCCAGGGGCCGCGGCGGGGTGATGTCCTTGGGCCCGCCGGGAGGCGCCCCCACACGGGCACAGGCCCCGAAGAGAAAAAAGACGGGGAGAAAAGGAAGGAGAATATGCAGGATCCGCTTTTTCATGCGCTGCAAAGATGTGTACAAACTTACAAAGATTCACACTTTTTTTATAGTTTTAGCACAAAATTGAGACGATGGTCATAGACTACATTCACTGGAACGTTAATCCCGAGATCTTTCGCATAGGCAGCTTTGCCGTGCGGTGGTACGGTCTGCTCTTTGCCAGCGGTTTCTTCTTCGGCTACCTGATCCTGACGAAAATGTTCAAAAAGGAGGGTGTGCCCGTCGAGCTGCTGGACAAGCTGACGCTGTATGTGGCGGTGGGCACCATCGTCGGCGCCAGGCTGGGGCATGTCTGTTTTTATGAGCCGGGGTATTTCTGTGACCATCCCGGCGAGATCCTGAAGATATGGCACGGCGGCCTGGCCAGCCACGGCGCCGCCATAGGCATCCTCCTCTCGCTGTGGCTCTTCAAAAAGAATACGGGCCGCTCCTTCCTGTGGACCATCGACAGGGTCGTCCTCGTGGTGGCCCTCGCCGGATTCTTCATCCGTATGGGCAACCTGATGAACTCGGAGATATACGGCGTACAGACCTCCCTGCCGTGGGGCTTCGTCTTCGAGCGCAACGGCGAGACCGTCCCCAAACACCCCACGCAGATCTATGAAGCCCTCTCCTACCTGGCGATCTTTTTCTACCTGCGGTGGCTCTATTACAGGAAAGAGGGCAAGGTGCCCGAAGGATTGCTTTTTGCCGTCTTCCTGATCCTCATCTTCACCGCCCGTTTTTTTATCGAGTTCATCAAAGAGCCGCAGGAGGCCTTCGAAAAAACCCTCCCCCTCGACATGTGGCAGTTGTTGAGTATTCCTTTTATTGTGGCAGGAGTCCTGGTGCTGGGGTATGGGGTGAGGAAGGAGAAGGGGAAGGTTGATGCTTGATGCTTGAAGCTTGAAGGGGCGATGAAGCGATAAAGCGATGACGCGATGATGCGAGAGAGACGCGTGCCTGTTTGGTGGGATTGCTTCGTCGGCTTCCGCCGTCGCTCCTCCTGCGTCGGAGCTATGGCGGACAAAGCCTCCTCGCAAAGTCCGGCTCACTCGCAACTCGCAACTCGATACTCACAACTCAAAACTACATTCCCTAATGTCTGAAAGAAAGTATCTTATTTTTTTATTGTTCCTTTTCCTCCCCTCCTGCATCACCGACGAGGTGGTGACGACGG
>CAZYQV010000037.1:0-4605 GCA_964649775.1 uncultured Rikenellaceae bacterium | reverse complement strand
ATCGCTGCGCACCGTGATGTGATTGGTATAGGTGCCGGCAGGCATGCTGTGTACCGAGGGATCCACTTTCAGAATGACCTGTACCGAGTCGCCCTGGGCCACCGTGCCCCGGCTCACCGCGGCCGTGGTGAGGAAAGAGATCTGGTTCTCCGGCTCAAAACGCACTACCAGACCGTTGTGTATCTTGTGCAGGGTGTCACCAAAATCTTTGTATAACACGTAGTCTCCATACTTCATCCCCTGGATGCCGACGGCATAGTCCAGACTGTCTATCTTCTCAAGCAGATCCACATCCTGATAGTGGTATTCTATCGTGCCGTCACGGAAGAGAACCATCTGATACGTGATATTGCCGTATTTTGATATGGTGCCGTCGGGATTGCCCCGTGAAAGGAAGAGCGTTACCGTGAAGATATAGCGGTCGCCCAGCGAATAGTAGTAATACTCCACGGTGCGCGTACTCAGGTTGCCATAGAAGGGGAAGATATAGCCGGAGGCACGGTAGTTTTCCGAGGCCTCTTCCTGGGTGTCTATATAGCCCAGGTTGAACGTGAATACGCAGCCGGAGGTGGCGTAATAGAACTCGTCGAACCTGACGTCAAAGAAAGGAAATCCGCTTTCCAGCTTCTTTGTAAGCCGCCAGTAGGGCAGATGCAGTTCATAATGCTCGGTGGCCACATCCGTGATGTCGGTCCATTCGCTGGTGACGGGATCGGTCGCATCATCGGAGCTCCTGAGCCGGTATTGCAGCTTCTCGCCGATGAAGCCGTTGAGGATACGTGCTATGTTATAGTCCTCCAAGGTGTAGTGCAGGAGCGTGTTGCCCGTGCCTGTATTGGCGATGGTCACCGTCAGGTCTGCTGTCTGATCTGCCGGCAGGGTGACCTCTGCCTTGTCGACAGAGACACTTATCTCCGGCGGGATGGTGGACTGCATCTCCGTGGGGACACGGAACTCACCGATGCTGGTGATGACGCGGTAATAAAGATGGAGCAGGCCGGTGGAGGAGGGGGTGACCAGGAAGGGTATCTCCACGGTGCCGTTCACTGCGGCGGCCAGCGTGTCGTCGAAGGCCCTGACGCTCACACCGTCTTCGTCACGCACGATGTCATAGATGTAGAGACTGTCCAGACCGGTGTTCTTGACGGGGAGCTGCAACTCGTTCTCACGGTGTGCCCGTACTTCGTATTTATAGAGGTCGCGGAACTCGGCAGCAGCCTCCTGTCCGTTCACCGTGACCTTCACCTCCACGCTCACACCGGGTTTGTTGATGTCGCTCGTATTGACACCCACGGTGGCCAGATGATGCCCGTTGGCCAGCTGCGTGGCGTCGACGATGAGGTCGACCTCCTGCGATTGTCCTGCCCACAGCTCCCCTTCCGTGGGGTCGAGGAAGACATACGAGCCGTCGTCTCCCGTGCTGGCGACCCCCACAAAGGGGATCTGGTTGCCTACCTCTTTCCAGGCCTCACTGTAGGTGATCCCGTTATCCATGGACATGTAAAAGGTGTTCGGATAATAAGGGCCGCGGTGCACCAGCAGCGGATAAGGCTCTTTCTTGGAGAAATAAAGAATGACCCAGATGTTCTCGTTCTGCTCAAAATGGACCGGTTTGATCAGCGGTACACGCTGAAAATTGACCACCTCTGCGGTGTCGGCGTAAAACTTTTGCACCAGCACCGGCCGCGCTTCTTCAAAATAATCGGCTCCCTTGCGTATCTCGATGTAAAAAGGCTCTCCTTTGGCCTGTACCAGCAGGCCCAGCTCCAGATGGGTCAGGTTGAACGCCGCGCGGTAGGGGGTGAATTTCGTAATGTAGATAAGGCCGGCATGGTAGTTCTTGCTGCCTACGGCATCGGTCGGATAGCTGGTGACATAGGTGTAAAAGTCCTTGTAAAGCGTGTTGTCCTTGTGGAGAAGATAGTCGGGCAGCATACCGTCCCCTTTTTCCTCTTCTGTGAGCTCGTGTATCTCAGGTGTGACGACGGTGCTCTTGAGCGTGGTGACGGCTGCCTTGCTCTCCTCGACAGCGGCCTTGCGCTGTGCTTCCCACTCCTCCAGCGGGATCCACCAGGGATGCTCGTTGACCGTGAAACTGTTCCAGTAGACCACCCCTTCTCCCGTGTTGCGGAAGGTCATCTTGTAGTGCCGGTAAGGGTTCTGGGTCACATCGATCACGAACTCCACGTTCCGGGTCGACTCTGAGAAATGGGGCTCTTTGGTGGTCTTGATGTGCAGGATATTGGAGATCTCGGAGATATTCTGGTACCTGTCGGCCGACTTTATGGCAAACCAGTAATCGGTCTCTTTGAGCAGGCCGCGTATCGTCAGGTTGATCTGGGTACCGGCCTCGTAGTCGTTCCGTATGCCGAAGATATGTTTTTGGTTGAAGTTCTGTGCCGTGATCTCGCTAGTGCTGATGGCCAGCAGGAACATAGCCGGCTGGAAGTCATCCTCATCTGCCGGGACGGTCCACTGCAGGCGCACCTCGTTGTGGAAGATCTCGGTGGCGGTGAGGTCGGTGATCGGGTCGGGGGGGATGTATTCGTTCTTCGAGAGGGCCAGAACGGCGTTCAGGTTGCCTGAGCCGTATTTGCCCTGGCTGTCGAAGATGAAGGGTGTGGTGGAGGCGATGATCAGTTTTTTAAGGCTCTCGGCGGTGAAGTTGTCTCCGCCGAACCTGGCTACGGCCAGCGCCGCCACCCCCGACACGTGGGGCGTAGCCATCGAGGTACCCTGGTAAAAACCATACTGGTCGTCGGGGAAGGTGCTCAGCACGCCTCCCTCCTCGCCGTAGTAAGCCTGGTCGCCGCCGGGGGCGGACAGGTCGACCCAGTCGCCATACGTGCTGTAGGGCGCCGGATAGCCGGTGGGGCCTGTGGCTGCCACGCTCACCACCTCGTCGAAGGCGCCGGGATAGTGTACCAACTCGGCGCCGTTGTTGCCGGCGGCGAAGAAGAGCACTCCTCCTTTCATGGGACTGCCCTCGTAATGACCCGCCTCGGCGATGAAGTAACGGATGGCGTCGAGTACCTCGGGTTCGTAGTAACCGGGCTGGTTATACCCCCAGGAGTTCTGTGAGATCACGGCCCCCATATCGGCGCCGTAGACGATGGCCGCGGCGAAGTTGCCATGACCGCCGCGGTTGTCATACACCTGGCACGACATCAGCCGTACGCCGTTGCCGCTGCCGTCGCCGCCGGCCACGCCGCAGACCCCTATGCCGTTGTTGTTGACAGCTCCTACCGTGCCCCCCACGTGGGTGCCGTGGGTGTGGGGCGTGAGCGCACCGTTGAAGACGAAGTTGTAGCCGTGGATGTCATCCACGTAGCCGTTCTTGTCGTCGTCAACACCCTCCTCGCCGTTGGCCTCGGCCTCGTTCACCCACAGGTTGTCCTTCAGGTCCTCATGGTGGATGTCCAGCCCGCCGTCGACGACCGAGACGATCACCTGACGGCTGCCCGTCTCCTTGGTCCAGGCATTGAAAAGGTCGATGTCCACCCCTTCGGTGCCGACAGTGCCGTCGTTGTTGTAATGCCACTGCTTCGACAGATAAGGGTCGTCGAACGGCAGCCCTTTGGCAGCTCCTTCCGTCTTGTACATGCTTTTGCGTGTGATCCGCTGCCCCTGTGTGCGGACCGTATCCACGTAGACGATCAGGGAGTCGCTGGTGCCGTCCATCAACACTTTCTTATAGAGCGGCTTGGCGATCTCCACCTCTTTCAGCAGGGAGTACTCTTCGGCAAGGGCTTGCGGGTCGAGGTCTTCATCAAAATCCAGCTCATACCACAGATGCAGGTTGTACTTGCGGTGACGGGCCTCGAACTTGAGCGAGAAAGGGAAGACCCGCTCCATACGCTTGATGCCATACTTGCGGTTCAGCTCATCCAGCGAACGGATGCCGGTGACCACAGAGGCCGATTTGCCGGTGTTGAGGGAAGAAACCCCCGGCACCTGCCGGAGGACCTCGTGTTTCAGCTTGAGGCGTATCTTGCCCTGTACGATGTCGAGCGAGTCGGGGTCGATGCTTACCTGTGCCGCCGCGTCCATCCCCGAAAAGAGAAGGAGCAGTGCTGTGAAGATCAGATATATCTTTTTCATAATCATTCTTTTCCTGGCTGGTTATTTGACATCCCTGACATACCGTACCGAGGCGAGATGGAAGAAAGCTGAGGCCGGTTTACTGCCTTTGCTGCCCGTGTTAAAATAGATGTACTGGATGTACTCAAACTTGGCGGGATCATAGTTGGAGGTGACGTAGATACCTAACTGTTCCTGTGAATAGAAATTGTCACGATACTGCAAATAAGTATAGCTGTAGGTCATCCCTCCGCCAAAGTTGATATCGAGCCCCGATTCTCCTCCTACGACCAGTTTGTCAAAGAAATAAAGATAGCCTCCCAGCTGGGTGACGAGGTATCTGAACTCAGCGAGTGTGGGCAGCCTCCATCCTTCGGGACAGGCCTCCACGGCGCCGTAGTAGTTGTACAGACGGCCGTAAAACTTACGCTCTTCCTCCGTATCCACGGGATGTCCGTCCAGGATATTGGCCCGTGCGCTCTGACCGTAATAGAAGTTACGGGCATACTCTGTCCAGGGGGCTGC
>CAZYQV010000036.1:0-2881 GCA_964649775.1 uncultured Rikenellaceae bacterium | reverse complement strand
TCCCAGGACATCATCCCCATGTGGATAGGCGACCGTATCTATTTCCTCTCCGACAGGGACCGTACGATGAACCTGTTTGTCTATGACCTCTCCACGAAGCAGGAGAAGAAACTGACCGACTACAGCGATTACGATATCAAGTTCCCGGGCTTTGACGACAAGCATATCATCTGGGAAAGGGGTGGTTATCTCTATACATACAATGTCGGCAGCGGCAAGGTGGACCAGCTCCACGTGCAGATCGCCAACGATGAGAAATGGAGCCGCAGCGGCTGGGAGGATGCTTCGCAATGGATCTCGTCCGTCGATCTCTCTCCCAATGGCAAAAGACTCCTCTTCAGCGCCAGGGGCGATCTCTTCACCGTCCCTGAAAAAGAGGGGATCACCCTTAACCTGACGGAGTCGTGCGACGCCAACGACCGCGATGCTTCCTGGTCGCCCGACGGAAAATACATCGCTTACATCTCCGACCAGACGGGAGAATTTGAGATATACATACGTAACCAGGACGGCTCCGGCCGGCCCGTGCAGCTGACCTCGGGACTGAAAACATATATCTTCTCGCTGACATGGTCGCCCGATAGCAGGAAGATCCTTTTTAACGACAAGCAACAGACGCTGCGTTATGTCGACATAGATACGAAAGAAATCGTCCTGGTGGACCAGTCGGATGAGGCGCCCTGGTACAGCTATGACTGGTCGCCCGACAGCAAGTGGATCACCTTCACCCGCTCCGAGAAAGGGATGACCAGGATACGGCTCTACAACCTTGAGACGAAGAAGTCGTATGTCCTCACCGACGGCTGGTATGATTCCGGCAATCCCTCCTTCAGCAGCGACGGGAAATATATCGTCTTCACCTCGGCACGCGATTTCCATCCCCTTTACAGTCAGGTGGAATGGAACTATGCTTATGAGGACATGAGCCGTGTGTACCTGATCGTCCTGGCAAAGGATACTCCTTCGCCTTTTGCCCCGGAGAATGATGTGGCGGAGGTGAAAAAAGAGCAGCCGCAAGGTGACAAGGCGAAGAGCGGTAAGGAGAAAAAAGGGAAAAAGAGCAGTGCCGCACCCGCCGGGGGCGGAGAGAAGGATGTGGTGATCGATCTTGACGGCATCCGCGACCGTATCATAGGACTCCCGGTGAAAGCGGCCAACTATTACAATGTCCGTTGTACGGGAGACAAGGTATATTACATCCGTTATTCGGTGACGGGAGGGGGCGGAAGTGTCTTTGCCGTATATGACCTGAAAAAGAAGAAAGAGACGGAGCTGGGCAAAGGACTCTCTTATACGTTCTCCCCCACGGGGAAGAAGATGCTGGTCTTCCGCGGTCAGAAGTTTCAGGTGATCGATCCCCCGTCAGGCAAGGTGCAGCTGGACAGTCCTTCCGATCTATCCAACATGAAGATGCGTGTGGATCACCATGCCGAGTGGAAACAGATCTTTGAGGAGAGCTGGCGGCAGATGCGCGATTTCTTCTATGCCCCCAACATGCACGGTGTCGACTGGCAGGCGATCCATGACAAGTATGCCGTGCTGGTGCCTTATGTCAACCACCGTTCCGACCTGACCTACATCATCGGTGAGATGGTGGGTGAGCTGAGCGTGGGACACTCTTATGTCATCAACGGCGATCGTCCCAAGCCGGAACGCATCCAACTGGGCCTGCTGGGAGCACGTCTTTCCCGGGCAGAGGGAGGATATTACCGTGTCGACAGGATCCTGAAAGGAGCCAACTGGGACCGCAGCCTGCGTTCTCCCCTTACCGAGCTGGGGGTGAACGTCGGTGAAGGGGATTATATCCTGGCGGTCGACGGCCATCCCGTCAATGAGGTGGAGGATATCTACATGCTGCTGGTGGGCAAAGCCGGCAAGACCGTCGAGCTGACCGTCAACAGCCAGCCAGCCACGGCCGGCAGCCGCAAGGTGCTGGTGAAACCCATCGCCGACGAGTCACAGCTCTATTACTACGACTGGGTGGAGGGTAACATCAAAAAAGTAAGCGAGGCCACCAACGGCGAGGTGGGATACATCCACATACCCGACATGGGACAGGAAGGACTGAACGAGTTCGTGAAGCATTACTATCCCCAGCTGCAGAAAAAAGGCCTCATCATCGACGTGCGGGGCAACGGCGGCGGCAACGTCTCGCCTATGATCATGGAAAGGCTGCTGCGCACCATCACCTATGTGACCATGCACACGGGAGAGAAAAATGGAGATGTCAACCCCGTGGCCACGTTCGTGGGACCCAAGGTGGCCCTGTTGGATAAGGACTCCGCCTCCGACGGGGATCTCTTCCCCTACCGTTTCAAGATGAAGAAGCTGGGCAAACTGATCGGCACCCGTTCCTGGGGAGGAGTGGTAGGCTACAGCGGCAGCATACCCCTGATAGACGGCGGCTCGCTGGTGACACCTTCCTACGCACCTTATGCTGCCAACGGCAGCGGATGGATCATCGAAGGCCATGGCGTCGAGCCCGATATCTATATCGAGAACGACCCCGTAAGGGAGTATGAAGGCATCGACGACCAGCTCAACAAAGCCATCGAAGTGATCAAAGAGGAGGTGAAGAACTTCAAATACGAGATACCTCCCATCCCGCCATGGCCGGATAAGAGTAAGTAGTTTGTGGTTAATGAGTTTCGGGTTATGAGTTTCGAGTTGGAGTGCAGCGAAGAGCGTAGAGCATAGAGCATAGAGCAAGAAGGAAACATACTTTTCAACTTTTCAACTTTTCAACTCTTCAACCTTTCACTCCTTCGCGCTTCAAGCATCATCGCATCATCGCTTCCTCACCTCCAGCCGTGCCATTTTCTCCGTTTCGAGGGAGGGGACGCCGAACTCTTCGGTCACCCTGCCGAGGATCAGGTAGACG
>CAZYQV010000035.1:0-3394 GCA_964649775.1 uncultured Rikenellaceae bacterium | reverse complement strand
CTAGACGCGGGTCAGGTTGATGGGGTTGCCTGCCTGCCGGTAGGCAGGCTTCGTCGGCTTCCGCCGTCGCTCCTCCTGCGTCGGAGCTATGGCGGACAAAGCCTCCTCGCAAAGTCAGGCTTTGTCTTGGTCCCGGGGATGGCTGCATTGGGCCTCGCAACGTCCCGGCTAACCCGAAACTCAAAACTCGAAACTCAAAACTCGATACTCACAACTCACAACTCCTCTCTTCTTTCTATCTCTGCTCCCAGGGCGTTGAGTCGTTCGTCTATTTTCTCATATCCCCTGTCAATTTGTTCTATGTTGTGGATGGTGCTGGTGCCTTCGGCCGAGAGGGCGGCGATGAGGAGGGCCACGCCGGCCCGTATGTCGGGGGAGGTCATGACGGTGGCACGCAAGGGGTATTCCCTGTCGATACCTATAACGGTGGCGCGGTGGGGGTCGCAGAGGATGATGCGGGCGCCCATCTCGATCAGTTTGTCTACGAAGAAGAGGCGGCTCTCGAAGAGACGCTGGTGTATGAGCACGCTGCCGCGGGCTTGTGTGGCTGTCACCAGGAAGACGCTCAACAGGTCGGGTGTGAGGGCGGGCCAGATGCCGTCGGCCAGCGTCATGATGGAGCCGTCGAGGAAGCTCTCAATCTCGTAATGCTCCTGAGCCGGCACGACGATGTCGTCGCCCTCTTTTCCGAGGGTGATGCCCAGACGGCGGAAGGCCAGGGGGATGAGGCCCAGGTTGTCGAAGGAGACGTTCTTTATGCGCAGGGCTGAGCCGGTCATGGCGGCCATGCCGATGAAGCTGCCCGTCTCGATCATGTCGGGCAGGATGGTATGGTCGCAGCCCTGCAGTGAGGAGACCCCTTCGATGCGGAGCAGGTTGGAGCCTGTGCCGTCGATGTGGGCGCCCATGGCTGTGAGCATGCTGCACAGCTGTTGTATATAAGGCTCGCAGGCGGCGTTGAAGATGGTGGTGGTACCTTCGGCCATGACGGCGGCCATGATGATGTTGGCCGTGCCGGTGACTGAGGCTTCGTCGAGCAGCATGTAGGTGCCGCGCAGGCCTTCTGTCGTGAGCTCGAAAGCCTGTTCGTCCGTCACATAACGGAAGGAGGCGCCGAGCATCTCAAATCCTTTCAGGTGGGTGTCTATGCGGCGGCGTCCTATCCTGTCGCCGCCGGGGCGGGGGATGAAGCCTGTGCCGGTGCGTGCCAGCAGAGGGCCTGTGATCATCACCGAGCCGCGCAGGCTCTCGGCGATCCTGCGGTACTCGGGAGAGCGCAGCCGTGCCGTGTCGATATGTGCTGCCCGGAAGGTGAAGGTATGGTCGCCCGTCTGCTCCACCGTGCTGCCGAGGAGCTCCACCAGCTCGATCATCTTCAGCACATCACGTATGAGCGGGATATTGCGTACCGTCACCTTACTGCTGGTGAGCAGGGTGGCTGCAATGATCTGCAGCGCCTCGTTCTTGGCTCCCTGCGGGGTGATCTCCCCCGAGAGCCTGTGGCCTCCCGTGATACGGAATGTGCCCATGTGAGGTGAGGTTATTTGTTCTTGCGCTGGTTCTTCTTCTTGCGGTAGTTCTTCTGCTGCTGGGGCTGCTGCGGCAGGAGCTCTTTGACATCCTTCAGCACCGTGCCCTCTTTCACCTTCACCGCGCCGCCGGTGATCTCTTCTATATCCTTGAAGATCACCTGGTCGTTCACCTGCGGCCTGTTCCAGGTGAGGTACTGCTTCTTCATGTGGTTGGCGATGGCGACGATGGCGTACTCTTTGGCCTCATCGTCATCCATCTCTGCCACCTCACGCAACAGCTGCTCCACGAGGAAGCCGTAGTGCTTGTATTTGATGTTGTGCGTGCTGTAAGGAACCTTCCGGGGTTTCTCCTGCAGCTTCTCCTCGGTAGGCAGCTCGAAAGGAGCGTCTATGTCAAGGTCGAAGTCGGCCATGATGGCCAGATGGTCCCACAGCTTGTGCTCGAAGTTCTCCATCTCCCTGTTCTGGGGGTACATGTTGGCCATAATGGCCACGATGGTCTTAGCGGCCAGGTTGCGTTCCTCACGGTCCTCGATGCTCTTCATAAAGTCCACCATGCGCTGTATGTTGCGGCCGTATTCGGGGAGTTTCAAAGGCTCGCGGGTAGTGTTGTAATCGAATTTTTTTCTCATTGGATCGTTTTGTGTAAAATTTCCGGAAATTATCGTCTCCGGTCTTGTTCTTCCCGGAGAGAAAGGTTTTTCAGATGTACGGTCTGCGGTATGGGTTCTTCTCAAACCACCGGATCGATGATCTTCAACTTTGCAAATTTAAGCAATAATTGCTTTTGTCCGAAATCTTTAAAGAAAACAGTTGCTTTTGTGTCGGGGAAATCTCCCTCGGTCTGCAGCACCTTGCCGGTGCCGAAGCGTGCATGTTCCACCTCCATGCCGGCTTTGATCTTGCGGGGGTCGTCGGCGACGAAGGGGGCAGCCGTTTTTTTTCCGGATGTGACGATGGTCGTTTTCCTGTGCGTGGGTGTTGCGGGTGGCGGGGAGGTCTCTTCCCTGCCGGCGGCCTGTGCCCTCTGCCTGTTATAGATGTTCTGGCTGCCGCCGTAGGAAGCCCATGTGGGGAAGTGGACATAGCGGGGGTCCAGCTCCCGCAGGAAACGGCTGGGACGGCAGGGGGTGATGCTGCCCCATTTGTAGCGGGTGTTGGCATAGGTGAGGGTGACCTTTTCGCGGGCGCGCGTGATCGCCACATAAAAGAGACGGCGTTCCTCCTCCAGCTCTTTCTGGGTGCCCAGCGACATCTGGGAGGGGAAGAGGTTCTCCTCCAGGCCGGCGATGAAGACATGGCGGAACTCGAGGCCTTTGGCCGAGTGGATGGTCATGATCTTTACCGTGTCGGCGATGGTGTCGTCGGTGTCCTGGTCGGTGAGCAGCACCACGCTCTGCAGGAACTCGTCCAGCCGCACAAAACGTCCCTCCTGTTCCGGGGCGCCGATGAACTCGCTGATGCCGTTGAGCAGCTCCCTGACGTTCTCATACTTGCTGATCTCTTCGGGGTTGGTGCCGTGCAGGTCTTTGAGAATGCCTGTCTCTTTGGTGATGAGGTGTGCCAGCTCGTAGGCGTCGAGGCTGTCCTGTTTTGCCGAGAAAGAGCGTATCATCTCCGTGAAGGCGTCTATCCTGTTCTTTGTCCCTCCGTGGATCTTCACTTCGCAGGTGCCGGGGTCCTGTGCCACCTCCCAGAGGGTGCGGTTGTGTTTCCCGGCGGCCTCCTCCAGCTTCTCGAGGGTGGTCTTGCCGATGCCGCGGGCAGGGTAGTTGATGATGCGTCTGAAGGCTTCGTCGTCGTTGTGGTTGACCACCAGGCGGAAGTAGGCCAGCACGTCCTTGATCTCCTTGCGCTGGTAA
>CAZYQV010000034.1:0-5159 GCA_964649775.1 uncultured Rikenellaceae bacterium | reverse complement strand
CGGAGGTATTAGCGGACTGCTGTCTGCATCCTGCCAGTGAGAACAGGATCAGTAAGCCGAACAGGATCCGGAGAATGGTCGTTGTGAAAACTTTTGTTCCCGGATAACGGGTTGATACGAGTAGGTTCATGATTTTTATTTTTTTATTAAGAAAGATTCATTCAGGTAGATATCTTTTGAAGAACTGCCCACCATAACTTCAAATTCTCCCGGCTCCACAATGTAGTTCATGTCCTTGTCCCAAAGGCCAAATTCATTACAAGGTATCACAAATTCTACGGTCCCGGATGCGGAAGGCATTAATTCTATTTTTTTAAAAGCTTTCAGTACTTTAACCGGAGTAGATACCGAACTGATCTTGTCGTTAATGTAAACCTGCACTACTTCCTTGCCTTTAACTTTACCTGTGTTCTTGACTTTTACGGATAGTCTCAGTGCTTCATCAGCTGATAATTCCGTTTTTTGGATTTTCAGGTCAGAAAACTCAAAGCTTGTATAGCTTAACCCGAATCCAAACGGATAAAGTGGTTCGGTGGAGCTGAACACATAATCCCTGCCCGGTTTTTCTTTTGTGCCGGGCTGATGGTAGAATCCCCTTCCCGAGGGCTGGTGATCGTAAAATACCGGAACATGCCCCACACTCTGCGGATAGGAGACGGTCAGCTTTCCGGAGGGGTTCACCTCCCCGAACAGGATCCGGGCGATGGCATTCCCTCCCTGCTCGCCCGGATACCAGGCATCCAGGATGGCAGGGATATGTTCGCTCTCCCATTTTATGTTGTAAGCGCGTCCGTGCACCAGGATCAGGACCACGGGCTTGCCTGTTTCCCACACGGCTTTTATCAGCTCCGGCTGGATGCCGGGGGGCCTCAGACCGGCCCTGTCAAAGCCCTCGCCGCAGGTGGGATGGTCGTCCGGATCCTCTTCGCCCCAGCCGATACCCGAAAGGGTCATGCTGGTGCCGCCAACGACCAGCACCACCACATCACTTTTTCCCGCTGCTTTTACGGCTTCGGCAATGCCTTCATCGTTCAGGTCCGTGATATCACACCCTTCCGCGTAGTTTATCACTGCCCTGTCGCCGACATAATTTTTTATGCCTTCCAGGATCGTGACGCCGGAAGACTTCGCCTTGGTAGCGCTGTAGTCGCCGTACTGTACCCTGTCGGCATTCGGCCCGATCACTGCGATCGAGTGGTATTCCGATACCTTCAGCGGCAACAGATGACCTTCATTTTTCAACAAAACAACCGATTCTTCCGCTATTTCGCGGGCCAGCCGGATAGAGCTTCCGGTATGCACCCTTTGGGAGATCTGTTCCGGCGCTTTGTACGGTTTATCGAACAAGCCGGCTTTGAACTTGACCGTCAGGATGTGCCTTACGGCCTCGTCGATCCGTTTTATGTCCAGCTCTCCTTTGTCCACGAGCTCTTTCAATACCGTTTGTGAATAGGCATAGGGCTGGGGGGCTTCTAGGTCGACCCCTGTCTGGAGGGCAAGCAGAGCCGTTTCCTGTTTGTTATGCGAGACCTTGTGGAAGAACTCCAGCATCTGCATCGCGCCATAGTCTGAAAAGATGTATCCGTTAAACCCGTACTCTTTTCTCAAAATATCCCGGATGAGTCCGGCGTTGGCATGGAGCGGGATGCCGTTCACTTCATTGTATGAGGGCATCACGGAATAGATGTTGGCTTCCTGCACTGCCTTTTTGAAGGGGTAAAGATGCAGGCTTCTCAGATCCCGTTCTCCCACCTCATTGGGCCCCAGGTTGATCCCGGCAACGGGGGTGCTGTAGGCCACAAAGTGCTTGGCCGTGCACATCAGATGACCCTCGGGGATGTGATCTTTCGTGATCTCCGGCGGGCCCTGCACGCCGGTCACAAAGGCTTTGCCTATCTCGGCCACGAGACAGGGGTCTTCCCCGTAACACTCCTCCACGCGGCCGTAGCGGGGGTCTCTCGCCAGATCGAACAGGGGAGAGAGGGCCTGGTCCACCCCCGAGAGGGAAGCCTCTGCGGCAATGACCTCGCCCATCTTCCTGATCAGGTCAGGGTTCCAGGTGCTTCCCTGAGCGATGGCCTGCGGAAAGATCGTGGCGCCGAAGGCCAGCTGGCCGTGCAGACACTCCGCGATCTGAATGGCCGGGATGCCCAAACGGGTCTCCTCCCGCAGATACCTGTCCGCCGCTTCGGAATATTTTGCGATCTCTTCCACGCCGATAAAAGGGCTCTCCAGGCATCCCGGACTTTGTCCGTTGAAGAGCTTTTTCAAAGATATTTCCGTGACCCTGCCGTCCTTGTCCGTCGTTAGTTTCCGCAGACTCACCATCGACATCTGCGCGATCTTCTCCTCCAGCGTCATCCGTTTCAGGAGGTCTTCCACCCGCTGAGGTACCGGGAGACCGGCATTCCTGTATGGAAAATCCTCCTGGGCTTTGATCCCCGGTAGTGAAAGAAGGATCATTGAAGATACCAGCAGGGATTTTTTTAAGTCAGAGAACAGACTTTCTATTGTTTTCATAAAAATGATTGAAAAAGGCGTTTATTGAAAATAACTGTATTTTATGCATAAAGGCTGCGATCAACAACATTTTCCTCAATAGATCAAAGTGGGTTTGAAAAGTATCTTCCCTCTGCATTCTGTTTTGCTGCTCAGCGTAAAGCGCAAAACGATCTTGTTTTCCTCAGTGACTTGTGCCGTACGGTTAATATGTATTTCATTTCCTTTAACCGATGTGAAGCTTTCCAATGCCTTCCGGCCGTCGTATATCAATTCGACATTGCTGATCTTGCATTTCATGTCTGCCTTTTCGGGTTCAACCTTCACAATGAACTGACCGGGCATTCTGATCTTTCCCGTGAGGTCGACCTTCAGATCTCTGCGCTCTTTTGTGTCAAAAGCAGCGATGTTCCTCCAGCTCAGCCCGAGACGGACCGGCTGCTCCGGCGGGGGGACAAAATCTTCGACATAACAGGCGGCAAGTTTCCGGATCACCGGCTCATGAACGTGTCTTGTAACATTCAGCCGGATCTTGGAGACCTCAATATCATCAAAATAATCGATCTTCATGCGTCCGACAGATTGTCCGCGACACAGCACCTTCCAGTTTCCGTCGACGAGGCCTTCGATCTCATATTCCCGGATGCGGTGCCCCAGACGGTAATCCTCCATGGTCACCACGTGGTTGATCTTTTTCTTTCCCTGAAGATCGAGGGTTACGACCGTCCCCTTTTGTTCCTCCAGGGAAGCCACAGGTGTCTTGAACCTGCGGTCGATCTCATCCCCGAAAGCTTTGTACAGTTTTCTGTCTTCTTCCGGTATCAACCCGTTTGTGTCGGGTGTGGAATTCAGCAGAAACACACTCCCGTAGCCCACCGATCTGTAATAACACTCCATCAGTTCGTCCAGCGATTTCCTTTTTTTCTCCTTCTCAGGCGACCAGAACCAGTAGTGGTCATACAGCGTGGTGTTGGTTTCTACCGGGGCCCAGGCATCGCCATCGGGGTCGCCATCTACCTCAGTGGCAACACCTGTTTTCAATATCTCACTTTTTACTGTGTTCCAGTAGGGATAAAACAATTTCCCCGATTCGGTCCCTGCCCACCTTAACGTGGCGTGAGGCCCCTGGAAAATAACAGCGTTCTTCGCATATTTCTCCAGGATATCGGAGACATCGATCACACAACTTCCGTCGAACCACACTTCCGTGATGTCTCCGTATTTTGTCAGTGTTTCTTTCAGCTGTGTCCTGTAAACTTTATTGTAGGCTTCCTGCTTTGCAGGGTCATTGGTCCTGCCGCCGCTGCCGATCCCGGCGCCCCACGTCTCATCGCCCGGATAGACATAAATGCCGAGGTTCAGACCATACTTCTTGCACGATTCCGACAACTCTTTCAAGATATCCCCCTTGCCGTTCTTATAAGGTGTGTTTTTTATTCCGTAGTCGGTAGTATTGGTCTGCCACCAGCAGAAGCCGCCGGTATGCTTGGCCACGAAAAGGATCTCCCTGGCCCCCCAGAGCTTCGCTGTCTCGCACCACTGATCCGTATTCAGTTTTATAGGATTGATCCGTTCCAGCGGCGTGGAATGATTGTCGTATTCCCTGTCCTGCCACGTACACGGGTCGAGACAGACGAACATGATCCGCTCCTGTTCATGCCACCGGTATTGTTGCGGAGAGGGGGTGGCCGTTTTTTCAACCTCCTGGGAAAAAACCGCATGAATCCCAAAGGAAAGAAATACCAGGAAGAAAAGAGCGCTTTTTAATATAAGATCTGTAGTTTTAATATTGCAAACTGTTTAATGTTGCTAAGATACAGAATAACAATTTACGATTAAGGATTTTCGATCTCGGAAATATTTTCCCTATTTTTTTTCGTGAGGGGCAGATCCCTGTCTGCGGGACGATGGGACACCCGTATGAACAGGCGGTTGGAATTCAGATGTTTTATTACCTGACTGAAAATTTTTGTATGAAGGAGGATCTCTTCCGGGAACAGAGCAGGTTAAAAAAAGGAAATTATTTTTTGGTTTTTAGCTCAGTTCTTAGTTGTGCAGCGTAGTTATTGTTCTGTTTCGATGGATAAAACTTTGGATAAGCCTTTTCTTATCTCATTCATTTTTTCTTCAGAAACGATTCCTATCTTTTTTACAAATCTTCTTTGTGAAAGTGACCGGATTTGAAAACAGTCTGCTGCAGATGTTTTTGTTAACCTGTTTTTTGAGTTTGGTTCAATTTTAACCATCCAGGGTGCAATTTCATATCGGTCTTTCCAGTCTGTTAAGGGAACAATGATTTTTAATGGAAGTTTTCCAAGTAAATTATCATTTACAATAATTGCTGGCCTTGTTTTTTTGATTTCTGCCCCAATTGCAGGGTCAAGATTTATCAACCATATTTCATTTTGCTTCATAGAAATCTTCAAAATCCAGGTTTGTAAAATCTACAAGCTCTTTATCATTTTTATAATCATTAAGAAGAAGGTCCACAGCTTTTTCCATCTGCTTCTTCTCTTCTTGCTCCCTTATTGAATGAATGGCTTTTTCAATGACATATATTCTTTTCGAGAGAGGCAACTTTCTTATTTCTCTTATTAACTCGCTTGTTCTCATAATGCTATCTCGTTTTTTTGCAAGATACAAATAATTCGAAAGTTATT
>CAZYQV010000033.1:0-5469 GCA_964649775.1 uncultured Rikenellaceae bacterium | reverse complement strand
AGTCCTCAGCCATAATATTTGTATTTAAGAGTTATCTTGATCCTTCCCCTTTGAAAAAGCCCAGTACTTCCGTAACATCATAATCTTTCCTGCTCTCCTCCCCTGCAGAGGACACAGGGTTCACAAGCTTCCAGGAGCCTTTGGGCAGCAGAGAGGTCAGCTCGCCGAAGTCATAATACGGCAGACTGCCGGGAGCTACGTAGAAGGCCCAGTGGGGATCATAATACCTCTCACGGATCAGGCTTTCATAAGAGGTCAGGGGCTCCAGGAGGACGATCCGTTCAAAAGGATCCTTTAAAGCAGAATAGTGCAGAAAGGGTGACGTCATCTCCCTCTCTATAAAAGCATCCACTTTGCCGCCGGCGGCGGTCAGGGTGGCCACGAACTGCATCAGCAGGTCGATCTGTCCGGCCTGTAGCCCGGGGATGCTTGTCCCTGCCAGATGGGCACCGAACGTATAATTGAAGGGCACATCTTTCACAAAACCATCACCCCGGAAATCCGGGTCCCATAACTCGCCTGTGCCGTACAGGTCGGCAGCAACCACCGTATATCCCGACCGGATGAAAGCTTCGAGCATCCTGCTGTCGAGGATCTTCTCCTTGCCGCCGGGATGCAGCCAAACCATGATCCTGTCCGTGCCTGCGCCGGGAGCCTGCACCTTCCACACAGGCAGGGCAAACCTGTCTCTGTCGTTTTCCAGAAAATATTTTTCGATCTCAAAAGTGTCGCCGGGGATCTTACCGGAAAAGACGGCAGTGGTGAGATGCAGGTCAAAACGGATTCCCGCGATCTCTTTGATCTTGTCCCGCAATATCTCCGGTGCAACCTTCTCCTTTTTGAAATATTCCCTGTTCAGGTCATAGACCGTTTTTCCCTTCAGGGAGGTACCCACCTGACCGGTCTTCGTCACCCACAGCTCCTCAGGAGCAAAGAGCTCCACCTCCTTGTCTGTGCTGTCCCCCGGATTTTTCAGATATTTCTGAAAGAAAGCATACATGCTCTCCCTGTTCTTCTTCGTGGAGGTATGAATACCGAAATCCTCCACCTTACGGATATCCTGCAGATGTCCCATGGCCGCATAAGATCTTTTTGCCTCGGCAAAGGTCTCACGGGCCCCCTGCTGACTGAAGAAGTCGATGGTGGTGGTGATGATCAGCGAAGGTTTCGGGGCACGCAGGTGGAAATAATCGGGATGGTCAAACCCCAGGGCGATGGCATGGTAAGGGTTCTGTTCGGCATCCTGGGGACCAATGGACTGCAACAACCTCTTGAAGTTGGTGATGTAACACTCGGGAGCAGCAGCATAGACCCTCTGGTCATAAGCTGCGATCATGGCGGTCTGGGTGCCTCCTCCCGAGCGGCCCGTCATCCCGATACGCGACATGTCCACCTCCTTGCGCGTGGCCAGGTAATCCATGGCCCGCACCCCGTCCCAGATAAAATAGTCCGACAGAGAGACCCCTGTCAGCAAAGTCTGTACACCCGCATAAGAATGCTCGGTCGTGGGACCGCCGATACGCGACTTGTTGGTCTTCTCGTCCACATACTGCAAACGCTCTCCCTGACCCACAGGATCGACCGCAAAGACAATGAACCCCTTATCCACCAGGTTGAGGATGACGTGTTGATAGATATTGCTGCGGAAAGCAAGGTCACTGTGGCCGGAGAGATAAATGACGACAGGAGCGGGTTTCTGTCTTTTCTTCGGGATGAAAAGACAGGAGGTGACATAAAAGCCGGGATGTGACTCAAAAAGGACCTTTTCCACCCTGTAGGTATCCTTCTTGATGACACCCGTGATCCGGGCATGCAAAGGCGTCTTTGAAAATTTCTGCATCGACGGGTAAAAACGTTCCCTCAAAGCCTCCCTGTATGCCTCCCACTCCTCGCGGGTGGCAAGCTTTGCAATACGTTCCTGCCGTTCCTCCAGCAACCCCGTTGCCCGGCTCACGATCGTGCTGTAGAGCCACTGGTCATTGTTGTGGTAAACGATCCATTTCCTTGTCTTGCTGTTGGTCACCTGGAATACCGAATGATCCGGGTTCTGTGCCGCAGCCGGAACCGACAGAAGGCCGGAGAAGATAATGAGAAAGATGTTCTTGGTTTTCATATACGTTGATTTATGTGATCTGTCATTTCCCGCCGGATACGCTCTCCCCTGCTGCGATCGTCCCGCGGATGTTCAGTCTCCCCTCTTCCAGGGTGAAAAGGACCAGGTCGGCTCTTTTTCCCTCTTCGATGGTCCCGCGGTCATCCAGCCCATACAACCCCGCGGGGTTCTTCGTGGCCATCTCCACGACCTCTTTCATACTGCAGCCGGTAAACCGCATCATGTTCCCCACACCCACATGGAGAGGCAGAGAGGCCCCGGCAAAACAGTTCTCCTGCTCCAGCAGGATGATCCCCTCGTCCGTGAGACGCACCTCCTTGCCGTCCCAGATATATTTGCCGGGAGGCATGCCGGCCAGCATGGTCATGTCGGAGGTGAGGATGATCCGTTCGCTCCCCTTGGCCCTGTAAAAGACAGTGACCATCTCGGGCGGCAGGTGAAAGCTGTCGAGAATAAGACTGCTCATAAGACGGTCTTCGGCCAGCTGCATCCACAGAGGGTTGTTAAACCGGTGGATGTGGTTGGCCATGCCGTTGCCCAGGTGGGTGACCGTGCGGGCACCGGCATCCACGGCCCTCCGTATATCTTCCGCACTGCCGTTGTGATGCCCCAGGGCGACGACAATGCCTTCCCCTGCACATTTTTTTATGAAATCCTCCGCCCCCTCCACCTCGGGAGCCAGCGTGACCTGCACGATCCTGCCACCCGCCGCATCATTGAGCCGCCGGAACTCATCCCAGTCGGGCTTGCGTACATGCTCGCGGGAATGGGCTCCCCGGTAACCATCCTCCGGAGAGATATAGGGTCCTTCCAGATGAAAGCCGGGAACCGAAGAGGCCACCTCATCATTCTCCAGTGATCCCGAAAGATTACGGAACGACCGGATGAGAGACTCCTGCGACGCCGTGATCACCGTCGGGAAGAAGGTCACAACACCTTTGCTCCGCAAGACCCGGACGATACGTACCATCTCTTCCGTCGTGAGATCAGGATCGGAAAACTCCGTGCCCAGATAACCATTGATCTGGTTGTCTATGAAGGCGGGAGCAATGTATACGTCGTCCCCTTCTTCAGCCGTCCCCCCTCTTTCGATCTTTGCGATCCTGCCATCCCGTATCGCGATGACCACCTTTCTGTGATCAGAATAGAGTATGCCTTTCACTTTTTTCATAGCCTCTGCCAAACAGTTATTTAACAATATGCTCTGCCCGGTACCACCCGCATCACCGTACGTGGGTCCCTGCCAGGGCTTTCAGAACATCTCCGGGCGCAGTGCCGGTCTCAATGAACATCCCCTGCCTCCCCAAAAGGGAATAGATGTCCCTGGTCCATTCAAATCCCGTTTTGTGCTCCCCTGCCAGGATCAGTTTGCGGGGATATATCAGGGCTGCCACCTGGGGGATATCTCCGTATTTGAGGATATTGAACATCGCCGTATTGCATTCGGTCGTTTTGACCGGCGTAATACCTGTATGCCTGTCCGGGGCATCTTCCAGGATCACACCGGCGATGCTGCTGTCAGCCACGGCAGCATACAGCACAGGCACCGACAACGATCCTTTTCCCCGGACAAAAAGCCCCTCCGCATCCACACACTCCCTTTTTGCGATCGTCCTGACAGCGGCCAGGATATCATCGACCCGCAGCGAAGCAAGGGTATATCCCGTCAACATGGCAAAACGGTCATACACATAACCGCGCTCATAGACCCAGGGATTATCCCCGGTGCCGGTCACCTCTGTGCAATAGAGGTTCAGCCCCCGGGGAAGATATTCTTCTTCATACAATTGTTTCAGCTCATCTTTGCCGCCGGACGGAGAAGAAACAAGGATCACCGTTCTCTGCCGCTTCCCCGGCACATAGAAAAAATACCCTTTGTGACAGATCGTTCCTTCGTCCATCGTCAGCGAGAGCTCTTCGAAATTGTATCCTTTCCCTTTCTCCGAAGAGAGGATCTCCTGTACGGCAGGGATCTTACGGTAAGCCGTACGCATCACCTCCTCCTGCAATTTGTTCATCATCTCTTTTCTGAAGACCGCATATTCCTCCCGGCTGCCCACCTTCCATACAGGGGTAGGGAGTGTGAACACCTGCTCGGTATTTCGCATGTCCGGCGGCTCTCCCTCAGGAAAACAGGTAAGGACCGCCTCGAACGGTTCAGGACAGATCTTCAGCGGCGATTTCCCCTCCCTGAGCCATTGGTCCATCCAGGCATCCTCGGCCTTCCAGATATCTTCCGAATAACCGTGTGACTGGTGCCATTCCTTATACTCAAAATGGCCGGCCTGGCCATACAGTTCGTAGATACGTGCAATGTAGGCAGCTACCGGACGGGGATTGGGATACAGAGGGTCCTCGGTGCCGTTCTGCACCAGCAGAGGCCTGGGGGCAATAAGACTGTAGAGTGCAGCATAAGGCAGACCGTAATAGTTATAAAAGAGATGAATATCACAGGTGTTCTCAATCCCTCCTTTTACCTGATAGCCTTCGATGGCGGTGATCCCTTCGTTGACCACGGCACAGCTGATGCGCGGGTCGGCAATGGTGGTCCAGAGGGTCCTGGCCGACCCTCCCGACAGGCCGGCCATGCCTATCCTGCTGCTGTCCACCATCCTGACACCCTGATCATCCTCGAGTGTCAGCAGGAAATCCACCGCCCGTATCCCGTCCCACACCGCAGGCCCGGCAGCGCTGTATCCTGTGTTGAACCAGTTGAAATGTCCTACGTAAGGCCCGTGTTCGCCACAGGCATCCCAGCCGGTGCCTCTTTTACCCTCCTCACCCACCATGGGCAGGCCCAGGGCGATGAAACCGTTGGCCGCATAGGTGCGGGGATGAGGCCTGTATCTATCCCGCCGGCTGTGCCCCGGCACATGGATGACCGCCGGGACAGGAAAAGAGACATTTTTGGGAATATACAGATGGGCAGCCACATAGATGCCGGGACGGCTCTCAAATACCACCCGCTGGAAATAACAGTCTCCCAGATCGACCCTCCCGCCGACAAAACGCGTGTTCAGGGGAGTCTTCTCCGGCATGGGATCCAGGTTGATGATCCTCAGGAACTGTTTCCACAGGGTGTCCCGGCGCTGCTCCCAGACAGTGAGGGAGGAGGGCGGAGCATGACCCGCAGTGATCTTATGGGCGAAGTACTCCAGATGGTCCATGACACCCTGCGCCCGCAGAGAGGTGACAAAGAGCTGGGACCCCGCCAGGAAGAAAAGCAACAAGACCTTTTTCATCTGTCCGTATTAAACGAAAATGTTTATCTTTTTTCCTCTGCCAGGATGAAGTTGATCTTCTCCAGCATAGCCCCGGCAATGCGGTATGACCTCAGGTCGGTGGGATGCACCCCG
>CAZYQV010000032.1:0-3394 GCA_964649775.1 uncultured Rikenellaceae bacterium | reverse complement strand
GAGGGGTTCGACGGATCGTTGATGATCAGGGTCGAGTTCTCACAAAAACGGTCCCACAGGCTGCCCGACTCATCGAACAGCTGAAAAGTGTTCTTGATACGCTCCAGCTTCTTCAGCAGTCGCTCCCAGTCGACACGTCCCTCGTCGTTCAGCTCTATATCGATGTCGAAAGGATTCAGGTCAAAACGGTCGGGCGGAAAGAGATCCTTGTACTCCCACGACGCCTCCTGGTTGTAAAAGATGAAAGGATTGGGCTTGCGGTTGTTGTAGAAAAGCAGGTCACGGATGATCATCTGTACGTCGTCGGACACCGAGGTACGCTCGATGTTGGCAAGACCACTGATGAACTCACGGATGATCTTCTGCTCCTCCTTCGAGCGCATTATGTACTCCTGGTCGATCCCCAGGTCGATGAGGAAGTTCATCAGCCTGCCGCGGTTGTCCGCCTCGTTCTCGACCTTGGTAAGATACTCCTTGTATTTTTCCAGGAAAAGGTTCAGGCCGAAGTTCTTGTGGAAATGGGTGTGGAGGGTCCGCTGGTAAGTGTCGGGGATGATGTCGAGGATCACCCGGCAGCGCTCGATGATCTCACTCTTCACCTCCTTGAGCGGACGCTGCAGAAGGAACTCGGCATAGGTGCGTATCTGGTTGCGGCCGCCCCCCTCCACCACCGTGGCTATCTGCAGTTTCTTGTTCTCCGAGTAAAAATATGCCCGTGTGCGCTCCTCATACTCTTTGATCAGGTCGGCAGTGGTCTCGGCAGCCTGCTCCGGATCTGTCATACGCTCAATGAAGCCGATATAAGCCCCGAACTTCGAAAGGATATACTTATCCCGGATCAGCTGACGGGAAAAGCCGTCGAACTTATACAGGATGATCTCCCGCTCCGGATCACTCTCCTCAGCCAGCTGGTCTTTGGCCAGCAGACGCAACTCGCGGTCGTACGACTGTATCTTCTTCTCTACCGCCTCTCTGAATTTTTTGATGTTGTCGCGGTTCACCTTGTCAAGGATCAGCCGCAGGTTGAGCTGGCTGTTGGCCAGGGCCCCCAGCTTTTTGTTATGCACGTGGTTGAGCGTCCGCAGGATACCGTTGTGAAAACAGAAGACCAGCGACACGTTCGAGGCCCGCGCCTCGGGAGAATCGTCGATGAAGATCATGCGGGTGAGCAACGGGAACCACCGGAAATGATTAAAAGGGTTCTTCCGCATGTTGCGTATGCGGATGGCAAAGATATGCACCGCATCGTCACGGATCTCTTCGTACAGCTCCCCGGGAGTGGTGAAATCGATCACCCGCACCATGTCGGGACTGAACACCTCGCCGGCCAGCAGACGGATGGCCGTCTCGGCCGTGCCGGAGACCACCGTACGCATGAAACCGTTCAGCCCCTTGAAGTTGACCGTCGAGAGCGACTGGTTGATGAAATGCTCCTTCTCGGCCGTCGTAGTGTAATGGGTCGTCTGCACCACCATCTGGTCCAGCACATCCAGCATATAGTTCCACTGCGCCTCCTCCACATCATCGATCACGCCGATAAGATCACGGAACTTGCGCAGCTCACGCACATTGTCCCCCAGGAGTACCGAATAAAGAAAATCGATCGTGTGCTGCGTCACCGGCGGCGTGCCCAGCGAATAGTCGTGCGTATGCAGGATGTGGGTGAACTGTTTTTTTGTCTTCTCATCCACCTGGTCGGTGTCCATCAGCTCCTGCAGCTTGCCATGGAACTTGCTCCGCAGGGAACTGTACTTGAACGCCTTGGAATCCTCGTGCGGCATCAGCATCAACAGCACATCCACATACCCCGGGATCGACTCCTTCAGCTCCAGGATATATTTGTGGATCTCCGCCTCCTGCCGTGCAGGATCATCCTGCTCCTCATAACACAACCTCACAAATTGTGTGAGGCTGTCAAAGATGCGGTCCGGTAAAAAATTCTCTGCTCTCTCTCCTAAATGAATGTAAAGGTCGAGGAAATCCCTCGCCTCCTGTGTCAGCCTGGCTTTAGGTTCGCCAAGTACCTGCATGATAATGATCTTTTTATATGGTTCTTTACAATCTTGTAGCTCATTCCCTCTTCTCTTTCAAAACTTTAGCACCCGGGCAGATAAAATGCTCTGCAACGCAAAGGTACTCTTTTTTCAGTCCAAAAAAAACCGCCTGTCGGGGGCAGGCGGTTTTTCCGGATCTTCTTCTTTCTCAGAAGCTGATGTCCAGGCCTACCCCGAAGACCGTCGTGTTCTTTTCGTAAATATTCTTATATGAGACATCAAAAGATTTCGGATTTAACGGATTGCTGTCCAAAACCACGGTCTCGTTATGCGACACTTCATCGCTCTGGTATATCACGTAATCAAAACCCACGTTCAGCCGGATCTTGTCGGTGAAGTTATACACAAAACCGCCGCCGAAGGTATTGGTAGAAAGGCTGTAACCTATTGCCGACTGGTAATTTTTGTTGGCTCCCGTGGTCACATGCAGATAACCGGCACTGACACCCAGGTGTCTGGTGAGCATGAACTCGGCCCCCAGACCCAGCTCCCAGGTATTCCCGTCCATAAAATCCCGGTTGTCCACCTGTTTGAAAGAGCCGTCCGGCTCAAGGATGGGCTGACCTGTGACCGTATCAATGGCAGTCTTGCCGTAATAGGCGGTTTTGTCCAGGTAATAATGAAACCCTCCCTGCAGGGTCAGGCGGTCCATCAGCCGGTACTGGATACCGGCCGAGAGCATCCCCGGCAGATCGGCACGCGACTTGGCACCGTCGGGAAACATGGCAAAGCTGTCCACCTTCGTCTCATTGGTCAGCTCGATCTTGGTGTGATGCTCATACTTCAGGGAAATGTTCAGGTTCTCCGAAGGCGAAATGTTCACCCCGATGATGCCGGTCCATCCTCCTCCCGTCTGCTTCACATCCACATACCCATCTTCCGTGGCATCGCCGAGCTTGGCAGCACTCCTGCGCAACATCATGGCAAGATAAGGGCTCTGCGCCTCCACATTGTCGGCAACAAAATCCATGTACGTGGCAGGAGGCTGTTCCCCGCCGTAATTTTCAGACGCGAGGATGTGGATGTCCGTTAGATGTCCTTCGTAGGTATTGGACACCGACACATACCGGGCGCCGAGAGAGATCTGGATGAAATCACTGAGGGCATAGGAGACGTTCCCCTGGAAACCCAGATAGACCGAAGAGCCGTTGAGGGCAGCATCCAGCGAATATCCGGAGATATCCCGGAAGTGCGGGTCATTGCCCGTCTCCCCCTGGATATATCCGTCCACTGCCGCCAGGTTGTATGAAAGGATCGTATCCAGATTGGAGACAGGGATCTCAAAACTGGCAATGCCGTAGGAAAAATCGGCCGAGCCACCCCCCCCGATCGGTACCACA
>CAZYQV010000031.1:0-2922 GCA_964649775.1 uncultured Rikenellaceae bacterium | reverse complement strand
TGTCCCAGACGCAGCAGCCCCTGCGCAGCGATGGCCGCCGCCGAGCTGTCGACAGGCTCGTGATCGTTGAAAGGATCGGCCGGCCGCTGCTGATAGTCACCGATAGCAGCCAGCCCCGGCGCACCGGTATCCCAGTAAGGGATGCCGTCCGAGGGCATGTTGTCAAGGTAAAAATCACAGGTGGCCGCGGCAGCCTCCCGCAACACCTCCTCCACCGCCACAGACCCTCCATACGGCACGAGCTCCTCCTCCGGGAGGGTGTCGACGAACTCCAGCTCTTCGGCAAAGCCCAGCATGGCCCAGGCCAGCCCCCGCGTCCAGGTGGAGAAAGGACTGTAGCCCTGCTGTGTCGAAGGACAACGGTATTTGCCGTCGTTGGTGTTGAAGATGCTCTCGTGGGCCACACGCCCGCGGATATCGTAAATGTCACGACCCTCCCCGTAATAAACCGAATACTTTGCCGTCGTCCTCAGATGGGCGACGGCACGACCGAGAAGGCTGATGCGACGGTCGCTCTCCCCCATGAGAGCATGCCCCAGGGCATGGCTCACCATCAGGATGCGGCAGGAACGGACCGTATCCACGAAGAGGGAGTGAGGACCGTTGAAAGAGTAGATATACCCTCCGTCGTCCACGTTCGTCCAGCGTGTTGCCTGCACCGCCCCCGACAAGCGCAGGGCCAGCTTATAAAAATCCTCTTCATAGCCGCCGGTCTCCAGCCGGCCCTCACGCGAGAGCCGCAGGAGGTTGCCGTAAGTGCTGATGTTGTTAAAGCCATGATCATGCACGCCCATATGGCTCACATGACCGGCCATATCATCACGCACCAGTCGTTTGCCGGCCTCCAGAAAATGCTGATCACCCGTAGCATCGAACTGCAGCAGTGAGGAGCCTACCTGGAAGCCTTTGGTCCACTCGGTCCAGCCCCTGGTGGTATATTTCCCCGCCACCGTGAAAACAGGAGATCCCTGCGCGGGATCAAACTCTTTCTCCGTGAGCAGGATCTTCTCCCCCGAGAGGTGCCAGAACCTGTCGATCGCAGGTGCCAGCTCGCCGGGTTTTAAATTGTTATCAATCCGGATCATTCTATTACACTAAAAACCAACAACAGGTCAGGAAGACAACCATCTCTCCAGGTTCTCCCGGATAAAAAGGTCGTCATTGAGATGGGGATAGGCGGCGTACACCCTGTCGATCTCCTCTTTCTGGCCGGGGGAGAGGGTCTCCCCGGGGTCCAGCAGCCATATACCCTCCAGCAGTCCCTGACGGCGCAGCACTTCATGGATGCCGGCGATCACTCCGCGGAAGCCGTTCTTCACATCAAAAAAAGCAGCGTTGCAGTCGGTGATCTCCGTACCCAGCGTCAGCAGCGCAGGGTAATCGTCCGGCCCCGCCTGACGGATCCTTTCCAGCAACCCGACAGCCTTGTGCGTCCATACAGCCCAGTGTCCCAGCAGTCCTCCGACGATCTTCTTTTTCACGATCTTCCCTCCTGCCGCGACAGAGTACTCGGTGAGCAGGTCGGCCACGATGTTGTCGTCATTGCCGGTATAAAGGGCTATCTCCTCCGCCCGTACGGAGGCAGCCACCCCTTTGACAACATCCAGTGTCTGGTATCTGTTGAAAGGAGCTATCTTAACGGCCACCACGTTCTCTATGTCGGCGAACGCCTTCCAGAAGCCTTCGTCCAGCAGCCGTCCCCCCACCGCCGGCTGCAGATAAAAGCCGATGAGGGGGATCACCTGCGCCACCTCACGGCAGTGGGCGATCAGCTCCTCGTTGGAGGCCTCCGGCAGGGCAGCCAGACTGATCAGCCCGGCATCATACCCCAGCGATGCCGCCAGGGCCGCCTCGGCGACAGCCTGTGACGTCCTGCCCGTGATGCCACAGACACGGACCAGCGGTCTTCCTTTCTTTGCTTCGAACCTGTCAAACTCGTCACGGGAGAGCTCCAGCAGAGGCTTGAACAGGCCTACTTGCGGATCCCTTATGCTGAACTGCGTGGTGTGCACACCCACAGCCACCCCGCCGGCACCTGCATCCATATAATACCTCAGCAAAGCCCGCTGACGCTTCTCCTCCAGCTGACGCTCCCTGTCGAGGGCCAGCGGCAGGGCCGGGATGACAACACCTTTCTGCAGGATCTCCTTTTTTTCTGCTGATAATTGCGGAACCTTCATTTTTCTCCTTTATTGGATTTAGAATTTACCATCCCTCACCTCAAAATGGGTGGGTTTGTTTAACATATCCCGCCCGGCGAGGATCCACCCAGCCTGGGCCCTGATCACCTCATCGATACCGACGACAGGACGGCCCAGGAGGGAAAAGGCTTTCGAGGCATTGTTCAGCAGGGCTGTCTCCGTCTCCCTGCCCTCGAACAGGGGTTGCTTGTTGAACAGCTCCCCGAACTTCTCAGCCGTCTCCCGCACGGAGAGGATCTCCGGCCCGGTGAGGTTGAGGATAAGTGCCGGCGAGGAGGCCTGCTCCAGGCTGCGCAGGATCATATCGTTGGCATCGCCCTGCCAGATCGCATTGAAATACCCCATCGCCAGGTCTACCGGCTGCCCAAGGAAAACTTTTATGGCTATATCCGCCAGCACACCGTAACGCATCTCCACAGCATAGTTGAGCCGTATGATCGCCACGGGATTGCCGTACCTGTCACTGCCGTACTGAAACATCCTTTCACGCCCCAGACAAGACTGGGCATACTCCCCCACAGGATGAAACAGATCATCTTCCCGCGAACCTCCCGAAGAGACAGGCACCAGCGAATAAACGGTTCCCGTGGACAGGGCCACGATGCGCGAGTCGGTAAAATAGTTGGCCGTGAGGGCCGGCAGGTAGGTGTTCATCGCCCAGGTCAGCGGCAGGTTACCCTCCGCACCAAACTTCATCCCCGCCAGGAAAATAACATTCTTC
>CAZYQV010000030.1:0-3605 GCA_964649775.1 uncultured Rikenellaceae bacterium | reverse complement strand
CCAGTTTGTGGTGGTTGGGGGAGATGTTGCGGCCGAAGAGCACCAGCGAGGTGTCGCCGTTGCCGCGGGGCATGTCGCCGAACACCTGGTCGTAGGTGCGGTTCTCCTTGATGATATAGATCACGTGTTTGATGGGGGAGGCGCCGCCGGGGGCAGGGATGGCGTGGTTGTTCTCCACCTGCATGCTGCCGTCCCACCGGTTGTTTTGCTTCACCTGTGCGGTATACTCTTTCAGTTTCTGGTCGCCGGGCACCGGCACCGCCGAGACGGTGCCCCACAGCAGACGGCCTATGTACTGGCCTTTCTTGGGGTGCTTGTCTGCCGGCTGGGGCGCCTCCGGGTTGGGCCTGGAGATGATGCCCTTGCCGTTGGCGATGAAAAGGGTACTGCCGTCGGCGCTCACGGCGGCGGCCGTGGGGTACCAGCCGGCGGGGATCAGCCCCCGTACGGCGCCATGCCCCGCGGCAGTGACGTCCACCACCGCCACATCGTTGTTGCCGGCATTGGCCACATACAGCGTCTTGCCGTCGGGGGAGAGCGCCAGCCCGTTGGGGGTGCTGCCGTAAGGCGCTCCCTCGTACGGTGCCACGGAGATCGTCTCCGTCACCCGGTCTGTCTGGGTGTCGATGACCGTGATGTTGTCGGTGTTGGCGCACGCCACGAAAAGACGTCCGTCATCTCCCAGTACCATCTTGTTGGGATGGTCGCCTGTGGGCAACCGTTTCAGCAGCTTCATCGTGACGGCATCCACCACCGCCACGGCACTGCCGCCCCAGATGCTCACGTAGAGCTTTTTCTTGTCCGGGGTGATCACGACATCATAAAGGAAATGGTTGAACTGCAGCGTGTCGAGGATCTTTTTCTCCGGCACGGAGATGCGGAAAAGGGTCTTTTTGGTCTTCGTGGCAGCATACAGGATGTCGCCGTTCTCTGCCGTGGCCAGACCGGTGACGAACCATTCAGGGCCGTCGGGATAAGGACTCAGTTGTATGGAGTCGCGGCCGGTGAAACGTTTTCCATCGGCGGTGGAGAAAATATAGATCCTGTTGTGTCCTCCGCCAGAGACAAAGAGCTTCGTGCCGCCGTCGTTGAAGGTGAGACCAAAAAAGGAGGCGGTCACAGGCAGTGTCTTTACCTGCCGGCCGGTGGTGATGTCAATCACCGAGACGAACTGCTCACTGTAACCGTTGTTGGTGACCACCAGATAGCGGCCGCCGGGACTGATGACCATGTTGAGCGGCAGGTCCCCCACGGGGATCTGTGTGCCGGCAGGCGTCAGCCGGTAGTGGTTGGGCAAAAGGATGGAGCTGTCGCTCTGAAAACCAGGCCAGTGCACCTCGCTTTTGGGCTCTCTTTTACAGGAAAAAACCAGCGCGACGGTCAGCAGGACAAAAAAGACAAGACGGAAGGATCTCATATCGTTTGGAATTATAATGATTTCTAAAGATATGAAAAAAGAAATGAGAAAAATAAGGGGGGTGTCGATTTTCAAGGTTGACCGGGGGCAGAAGAAATAGGAAAACAGGCACGGAAAAGAAAAATATCCAGTAACTTTAGAACTTTAACAAACTTTTATATACATAACCGTGAAAATATCTGCTTGTCAAAGGATATGTGTGTTCTTTTTCGTTGTTCTGTTTGCCGGTGTTCAGATTGTCAATGCCGGCACCGGGGATCGAAAGATCATCTGGAGCATAGGCACGCCGGATGGTTCCTTTCAGGAATTTGCGCTGGCGCCCGACCGTTATAAGGATTTTGTGCCGGAAGGCTTTGGGGGAGAGGAGCGGTATTATGTCGTCGGAGAGTCTGTGCCGGAGAAAGATTTTCCTTATGTGCTGCCGGGGCCTGTGGATCGTTTTGCTGGCTATAGTTACTGGGCGGGCAAGGCACTGGTGCGTCTGCCGGTGTACTTTGAGGTCTCCCGTCTCCCGTCGGAGGGGGTCTGTTCGCTGGAGGTCTCCCTTTGTGAGGTGAACGCGGAACAACCTCCTCTGTTCCGGTGTTATGTGAACGGTGAGGTCTTTGAACAACAGCTGGAAAAAGGCCGCTCCTCCGGGAACCCGCTCCTCCTGACGTCGCATCCCCGGAAAGTGCGCTTTCCCGTTCCCGTTTCCATCCTGAAAAAAGGGATCAATGAGATCGTCTTTCAGAACATGACCGGCAGATGGTGTGTCTTCGATGCGGTGGTCTTCTCCGGACCGTCATCCCTGGAGATCATCGCTCCGGGGAAGACGCTGATCCGCTCGGTCACTTTCGCCGGCCGCGAGGTGCGGGGAGACAGGGATGCTTCCCTGCCGTTGCTGGTGGATGTGTCGCACCAGGGCAGGGATGTGGTGCTGCGGGCAGTGGTGGACGGTGTCGCAAAAGAACGGGTCGTCGAAGAAGGTCATTCCGTCCCGGAGTTTTTGTTCCCGGCGGTGGAGCGGGAGAAGATCTCAGGGGTGAAGATATACGTGGACGGTAAGTTGAGATACAACGGGAAGGTGAAAAGGGCTCCTGCTCCGGCGGAGCGCTATTCGGACTATGTAGACCAGTTCATGGGCACGAGCGGCTCGCGGTGGATGATCACCCCCGGTCCGCGCATGCCCCTGCCCATGGTGCAGCCGGGACCCAACAACCAGCACTGGGTGTGGAAAAGCGGCTATGAATACCAGGTGGAGAACATTGCGGGGTTCAACCATACCCAGGAATGGACCATGGCAGGATTTCTCATGATGCCCGCCACAGGTCCCCTGCAGATACAGCCCGGACCGGAAGAACATCCCGACCTGGGCTACCGCTCCCGCATCAACAAGAGAACGGAGCAGGCCCGTATAGGAAAATACAGTGTCGACCTGACGGATTATGATATCCATATCGATCTTACCGCCACCACACGTGCGGTGATGCAGCGTTATGTCTTCGGGCACTCCGGCCCGGCACGGGTGCTGATCGATGCATATCCTCCGGCCGAATATAACTATCGCAATGTGGAGACCGTGATCCGGCGTGCCGGCGACAGGGTGATCGAAGGATATGTGCACCATATATGCGATAATACAGGATATGTGATGGTGCAGGACTATACCCTCTATTTTGTGCTGGAGTTCAGCAGGCCTTTCGAAAGCCTGGGGGGATGGACCGACAAAGCCCGGGAGATAGAGGAGAAAGAATATGGTGTGGATTATTGTACCATCCTGAACGATGTGGAGGAGGTGAAGGGAAGCGGCAACGTGGGGGCTTTTATCACCTTCGACATGCAGCAGGATGACACCCTGCTCGTACGAAGTTCCATCTCGATGGTCAGCACCGGCAATGCACGTCTTAACCTGCAGAAAGAGATCGCTGAGCCGTTCGGCTGGGATTTTGCAAAGGTGGAAGAACACCAGAAGGAGGTGTGGGACGACTACCTTGGACGGATCGGGATCGAAACGCCGGATCATCTGCAAAAGGTGAAGTTCTACACCAATCTTTACCGTGCGCTCTCAGGACGTATGGCCTGGGGTGATGTCAACGGCCAATGGGTCGACATGTACGAGCAGGTGGATACCTTCGCCGATCCCCAGATGCGGCTCTGCTCGGGCGAGTTCTGGAACACCTTCTGGAACGTCCAGCAGCTGTGGCAG
>CAZYQV010000029.1:0-7767 GCA_964649775.1 uncultured Rikenellaceae bacterium | reverse complement strand
ATGTACAGTCCCCTCCTTGGTCACCGGGGGAATACGGCCCGGCAATGCGGTATGGATATCAACTGCTGTTCTGCCAACGGCCCCCGGGGATATATGCTGATCCCCCGTTACGCAGTGATGACGGACTCAAACGAAACATATATCAACCTGTATGCTCCCTTAACAGCTTCATTCAACATGCCAGGAGCAACCAGCCTCCATCTTGTCGAGGAAACGGATTATCCCAAAGGAGGTATCATCAGAATACGTGTTGACCCGGATAAAGCACTGCAAACTACCCTGGCTTTGAGAATACCTGCCTGGAGTCATAATACTCTTCTGACTGTAAATGGAAAAGAAATACAGGATGTTGAACCGGGGACATATAAAAAAATTACACGCACCTGGGAAAATGGAGATCAGGTAATACTTAAGCTTGACATGCGTGGCAGAATTCTCAGAAGAGACCATCATTCTGCCATATTAAGGGGGCCAATCGTTTTGGCACGATATTCGGAATTCGATGACGGATTTGTAGACGAAGCAGCTCTGTTCATAGTGAAAGACGGATACGTGGAATTGACGCCGGACGACGGAAACAAGCCGGAAGGTATCTGGTTGTCCTTCACTGCAAAAGCCAGGCTCGGGACAGGTATATCTTCAACTGACGGACCTCCCTCAACGATCCGACTTTGCGATTTCGGTACTGCCGGAAATACATGGTCCCCGCATACCCGTTACAGGGTGTGGCTGCCCGAACCGCTGGATGTCAGAAAGGATCAAAATACTCCCTAGCTTTTTCGATATGCATATAAAAAAAGCCCGCATTCTCATACGGGCTTTTTTAGCTCCTCAGGCTGGATCCCGGTAAACCGGGACGACCCTCTGATTAATCCCGGCACGCCGGGACTCTAACCAACTGAGTCAGCCACTCTTTGTCATTCTGCTTTTCTATTACTTTTTCTATAAAATTCCGGTCCTTCATTTTCTTCAAATATTTTTCAACCTTCACCGCTTCTCCTCTTTTTTCTGAAACCTCAAACTTCGCAACCAATTGCCAGGGACGATGCTTTGATGTATAAGTTGTCCGTTTGCTCGTGTTATGGCTGATGACTCTCCGTTCCGGGTCATTCGACTGCCCAATATAATACAGATCCGATTTCTCAGAATACAAAATGTATATGTAATACATTTCCCGAAAAGATAAAGCCCGCATCCTCATACGGGCTTTTTTAGCTCCTCAGGCTGGACTCGAACCAGCGACCCTCTGATTAACAGTCAGATGCTCTAACCAACTGAGCTACTGAGGAATTTTACTTCGTCTTTCAATCCTTTTTCTTTTATTCCTCCCCCGACGACCCTCTGATTAATCCCGGCACGCCGGGACTCTAACCAACTGAGCTACTAAGGAATTTTACTTCGTCTTTCTCTCCTTTTTCTTTTATTCCTCCCCCGGCGACCCTCTGATTAATCCCGGCACGCCGGGACTCTAACCAACTGAGCTACTGAGGAATTTTACTTCGTCTTTCAATCCTTTTTCTTTTCTTCCTCCCCTGGCGACCCTCTGATCATTCCCGACACACCGGGACTCTAACCAACTGAATCACTGGGAAATTTTTTGCTCGGCAAAAATAAGATGTTTTCTTAAAATATACAATATCTTTGTCCGAAAATAAAAAAAAGTTGAAAATGGATTCAGGAACTGCTGTGGCGGGCATGGGCAATGCCCTAATGGACATACTTGTACGGATTGATTCGGATGAAATTCTCCGGCGTCTGGAACTTCCCAAAGGAAGTATGACACTGGTCGACCAGGACAAATCCGCCAGGATACTGGAGATGATCAAATCTTTGCCCAAAAGTTATACCCCCGGCGGATCGGCCGCCAATACGATCCGTGGCATAGCCACCCTTCGCAACCCTGCCGCATATATAGGATCAGTAGGCAGGGACGAACTGGGGAACATGTTCCGGGAAAGCATTGCCGAAGAAAATGTACAACCCCTCCTCGTTACCGGCACCCAACCCACCGGTTATGCTATCGGCTTTATCACTCCTGATTCCGAACGGACCTTTGCCACATATCTGGGGGCAGCCACCGAAATATCTCCGGAAAAACTGAAAAGGGAAATGTTCTCCGGTCATCGTATTTTTCACATCGAAGGGTACCTGATTATCGACCACCTTTTGATCCTGAAGGCCCTGAAGATGGCAAAAGATGCCGGTGCAGAGGTGTCCTACGATATGGCCAGTTACAACGTCGTCGAAGCCAATCGTGATTTCATCAGAGAGATCCTCTCCGACTATGTGGATATCGTGTTTGCCAACGAGGAGGAAGCACGCAGTTTTTCAGGGAAAGACCCTGAAGATGCGCTTGAAGACCTGGCTTCCTATTGTAAAATAGCAGTTGTAAAAACCGGAGCCTCCGGCTCCCTCATAAAAATGGAACAGGAAAGCTATATGGTGAAAGCCATTGAAGCAGAGAGCATCGACACTACCGGCGCCGGTGATCTTTATGCTGCAGGGTTCCTGCATGGGTACCTCAATGGTATGCTTCCGGAGCAGTGCGGCAGGATCGGTTCTCTGCTGGGAGGAAAAGTGATCGAAACCATCGGCACAAAAATGAGTAATGACACCTGGGAAGAGATCTTCAGACAAATAGGTCAGATCAGCGAAGACTGAGACTTTATAACCTTTCTTTCCCGCTGAAAAGATTAGGCCCTTCTTCAAAAAGGGAAGGATGGTCCCGGTCAAAACGCTCGAGAATGGTTTTCATGATAGCTTCCCGCATGAACTCCGACTTACTGATCCTGTAACGTTCACAATAGAGATTCAATGCCTGCAACTCCCGGCGGTTCAACATGATCGTCTGCCGGTTGATACGCCGCAGGGAAGCTTCTTTGATTTTGTTTCTTCGCAAGATACTTTAAATTGATCCTTGCGCTCAAAGATAATAAAAAGCCTCCCCTGGCTGAAAGATTTTTATCAACATATTAACAGGGTTGCTCTCTTATTCAAACTCCTTTGGCACACCGCAAATGAAAACCAGCGGCTCCGTGGGGGAAATGTTCCGGTATTGATGCATCTCATCCGGCATGACCAGGGCAAAATCCCCCTGCCTGACAGGCAGTTCCTCCCCTTTTTCATTTACTAGCACCCCTTCCCCCGCAATGATATAGTTCATGTGCTCATACGGGTGATGATGGTATGGAGTATAGCCGCCCGGCTCAACGGTAAACACCCTGTATGAATAAACAGGGACACCGTCTTTCGACGAAAGAGGCATCTGTTTGTATGCTTTTTCGGCACCTTCCATGTCCACTTTCTTCTTTTCAAGATTTTGTAATGACACTACTTTCATGACCAGATCATTTAAATGAATATCTTCATGAAAATAATAAAATAGTTTCATTCTGCAGGCATGGCTTCCCGCCCTCAAAAGCTCCGTCTGATTCACTTCCGGCAAAACAGGGAGCACAACACACTTCTCCCCATAATAACTTCCTCATTATTTGAAGGATGAACAAGTAATCATGGAATATTTTTTTTTGTTCTAATATAAATTTCTACTTTTGCACGATAATTTTTTCAGGGATGTGTGTGAGGAATGAGGACAGATACAGGATCCCCTTCAGGGGGCTGAAAGAAGGCGAGCACACCTTTGATTTCGAGATTGACAGGTCGTTCTTTGAAAGTTTCAGCAAATCCGAGATCAGAGAGAGCAATCTGCATGTACAGGTTGTTCTGCAAAAGTCGACACGATTGCTGACGCTGGATTTCATCATCGGCGGGACAGTAAGACTTCCTTGTGACCGTTGTCTGGACGAATTTGATCTGCCTGTCTCTTTCCACGATACACTTTATGTTAAATTCGGAGAAAAGAGACAGGAAGAGTCGGCCAATACACTGGTTCTCCCCGAAGATGATGCATATCTGGTGATCAGCCAATATATTTACGAATTTGCTCATCTGGCTTTGCCCCTCCGGCGGGTGCACCCGGAAGATGATCAGGGTCATCCCACATGCAATCCCGTAATGTTAAAAAAACTGAAAGAATTTTCGGCCGATACTGAGAACAAGGAAAACAACAAAACAGACCAGCGATGGTCGGTGTTAAAGGATTTTATTAAGAACGCTAATTAGAAAAGATCATGGCACATCCAAAACGAAAAACATCAAAACAAAGACGTAACAAACGCAGAACCCACTTCAAAGCGGCTATTCCTACGGTTACCACCTGCCCGAACTGCGGGGCTGCCGTACTCTATCATCACGTATGTCCGGAGTGCGGATACTATCGCGGCAAACAGGCCATCGAGAAAGAAGCTGCTGTTTAAGGTTCTTTTTGCTTATGATTCGTATAGGACTGGATGTTATGGGGGGTGATTTCGCCCCGGATGCTATTTTGGGAGGAGCTTTTTCGGCTCTGAAAGAACTCCCCGAGGATGTTATGCTCGTCCTGGTGGGAGATGAAAAGGCCATCGAAGAATACCTTAAAAGATGCCCGTCAAAACCCCAAAATATAGAGATCATCCATTCGCCTGAAACCATCGAAATGGGCGATCATCCCACCAAAGCCTTCAGTAAGAAGCCTCAATCCAGTATTGTCATTGGTTTCCGCCTGCTCGAGGAAGAAAAGATCGATGCCTTTGCCAGTGCGGGCAATACCGGCGCCATGCTGGTCGGCACCACCATGACCATCCGGACAATCCCCGGTATCATCCGGCCGACCATTGCCGCAACTATTCCCAATATCCATACAGGTCAAACCATCCTGCTTGACGTCGGCCTGACTCCCGATGCCAAACCCGATGTAATGTACCAGTACGGGGTCCTGGGATCTCTGTATGCCCATTACGTTTTTAAAATAGATAACCCCCGCGTGGCCCTCCTGAACATTGGTTCGGAACCCACCAAAGGGAACCTGGTCACCCGCTCAGCTTATGAGATGATGAAAGATTCCCGCGACTTCAATTTTGTGGGAAATATCGAAGGAAATAACCTGTTTATTTCCGACAAAGCAGATGTGATCGTCTGCGACGGATTTGTTGGGAACATCGTTCTTAAAGAAGGCGAAGCTCTTTATTCCATCGCCAGATCAAGAAATTTGCAGGACGATTTCCTTGAAAAGTTCAATTTCGAGAACTACGGAGGAACCCCTATTCTGGGCGTCAACGGGAATGTTATCATCGCCCACGGTATCTCCAATGAAAAGGCGATACGTACCATGTTGCTCCACACCCTCGAGATCGTCAAAGCAGGATTAACGGAAAAGATCATCAAAGCATTTGAATATTAACACTATGGAAAGACTTCGTGCGGCCATCACAGGTGTTCATGCATGGGTCCCCGATTACAGGCTGACAAACGATGAGTTGGCCACAATGGTGGACACCTCTGACGAATGGATTATGCAGCGGATCGGCATTAAGGAGAGAAGGATCCTGAAAGGGGAACGAGGCTCCTCCTACATGGGAACAAAAGCAGTCAAAGGCCTGCTGAAAAAAACCGGGACCTCTCCGGACGAGGTGGATCTGATGCTGGTATCCACGATCACTCCCGACAGGATCTTCCCGGCTACCTCTAATATCATTGCCGACAAAGTGGGTATTAAAAATGCCTGGGGATTCGACATCAATGCTGCCTGTTCGGGTTTTCTTTTCACCCTGCAGACAGCTGCCGAATTTGTTGAATCGGGACGATACAAAAAAGTGATTGTGGTAGGTACCGACAAGATGTCTTCCATTACGGATTATACCGACCGTACTACATGTCCCTTGTTCGGGGATGCTGCAGCCGCCGTCCTGCTGGAGCCTACCACCGAAGATGTGGGGATCATCGATCATATCCATCATGTCGACGGTTCCGGCAGGAAATATCTTTATATGAAAGCAGGAGGATCGGTAAGACCTCCCTCCATAGAAACGGTCACCAACAGAGAACATTTTGTCTATCAGGAAGGGAAAGTCGTTTTTAAATTCGCCGTTTCCAAAATGGCAGATATATCGGTGGAGATGATGGAAAAACACCACCTTACACCCGAAACCCTTGACTGGCTGGTCCCGCACCAGGCCAACATGCGGATCATCGAAGCTACTGCCAAAAGAATGGGCCTGCCCAAAGAGAAGGTGATGATCAATATTCAAAAATACGGGAATACCACCTCTGCCACCATCCCCCTGTGTCTTTACGAATGGGAAGACCAGCTGAAAAAAGGGGACAATGTCATCCTGGCTGCTTTCGGCGGAGGATTCACCTGGGGATCGATCTACCTGAAATGGGCTTATGACGGAGCAAAAAAACAATAGATTAGCCAACAACGTCATGACAGCTTTTTTTTATACCTTTACCCTGGATAAATAGCTATAAAACAACAAAAAGATGGGAAAATATAACGGTTCTGATAACAATGTGGTCGTCAACTTCATCACGGCCGGGACGGAGATCACAGGAGATCTGATCTCCAACGAAGGGATCCGTATCGAAGGTACCTTAACGGGCAACATCAGCACCAAAGGGAAACTGGTTATCGGTGAAACAGGCAAAGTAAAAGGAGAAATAACCTGTAAAAATGCAGAGATCTTCGGGGCCATCGAAGGGAAGATCTCGGTAGCAGAACTCCTTTCCCTGCGAAAATCTTCCCGCATCAACGGAGATATCCTCACCAACAAACTGGCCATTGAGCCCGGATCCAAATTCACCGGAAACTGCAACATGAGCGATGGAGCAACAACCACAAGATCCTTCAAGCAAGACAAAAAAGCAGAAAAAGCTGTTGCAGAAGAGCCAAAAACAGCTTAAAAATTACGCCAGATACTCCAGCCTTGCCATTGAAATGGGATTGATCATTTTCGCCGGGGCTTTCGGCGGAATGAAACTGGACAAAAAGCTTGGTCTTTCTTTTCCTGTCTTTACCTTGCTGCTGACGATCATCGCTTTGATCATGGCTATTTATATCGCCATCAAAGATTTCCTTAAAATGAACCCATGAAAGTCGTAATACGACAACTGCTTATCCGTCTTTCACTTGTTACACTTTTGTTCGGTGCAGCCGGCATGTTCATCAGATCCTCTGATTCTTATTCCTCTTATTATCTGCCGGCATTCCCGTTGCTTTTGGGGATCTTTTTCCTCCTCTACTTTTCTTTTTCCCGGGCCCTGCTCAAGGTCCGGCATATTTCCCCCGGGCAGTTCATCAACCGGTTCATCCTGTTGACCGGTATTAAGTTTTTTGTCTTGCTGGCGGTCATCATTTTCTGGCTGCTCGTCAACAGACAACAATCCGTTATCTTTCTGGGCTATGTCCTTGTTCTCTATTTTGGATACTCTCTTACCGCCTATTCTTTGATCCTTTCCAAAAAAATTTACGCCAATTGAAAAACCACAGCATACCGGATAACGTTTTTTTTTTATTTTTGCTCATAGCCAATAACGCCGACACACTGTGAAACAGATCAAACAAATTGTGTTCATGCTGATCCTGGCAGGAGTTTTTTCTATTTCCCTCACTTCTGCCATCATCCCGGAAAATCACGGGTCATCCACCGGAACAGAAACGAGTAGCGGAGAAGGAGAAGATCATCCCGGTCATTTCGATGCCGAAAAGATGATCATGGGTCATGTGCTGGATGCCTACGAATGGCATCTCCTGACCATCGGGGATAAACATATCAGCGTACCTTTGCCGGTGATACTGTACAGCAAGGAAAAGGGTCTGAACATCTTTATGAGCTCCCGCTTCCACCACGGCCATGAATCATACAAGGGCTTCAGGATAGCAGAAGAAGG
>CAZYQV010000028.1:0-5386 GCA_964649775.1 uncultured Rikenellaceae bacterium | reverse complement strand
AGACCTTCATCTCGCTCGAGGAGAGCTTCAACCGGCAGGTGGCGATTGGAAGAGTTGAAGAGTTGAAAAGTTGAAAGGTTCGTGCTTCGAGCATCGAGCATCGAGCTTCCGTCTGGTTCCCCACGCTGTCAGGATGGCTGCGCCAACGCTGACAGGTGGGGGCGGGAAAAACCTGTCAGCGTCCGCAGGACCTGACAGTGTTGGGATGTGGCGATGATGTGATAAAGCGATAAAGCGATGAAGGGATGAAGCGAATTTAACTCACAACTCATAACTCACAACTCATATTACAGCCCCTCTAACCCCTGTCTGCCGGTAAATGAACAGGCTGATATTCTGATTATTATAAATACATTTGAACATGGTTCATAGAAAGTTTTAACAAAGTATTTTCTGAATATCTTTGTAATATCTTAATATACTATTAGTTATAAAATGTCAACTACGTAGCTAACTACGTAGTTGCCTACGTAGTTGAACAATGACGGGAAAAATAATTATCTTCACATCAGAGAATTAAAATAAAGAGACGATGAAAAGGATCCTGATAATGATGCTGGCCGGGTTGCTGGCAGCCGGAGCCACGGCACAGGTGATCATTACGAACAAGCAGTTCGATCTGAAGCAATACAAGACCTTCGGCTTTGAGCCTGCGGATGAAACCTTTTTGAAGAGCCATGAGCATGCTGCCAGGGCGCTGCAGCGGGTGCAGGAGGCCATCCGCACGCAGATGGAGGAGCGGGGGATCACTTTCTCCGACGACCCGGAATTGCTGATCAATGTGGGTATTACGGTGGAGGAGAAAGTGCAGACCCGTGAAACGACCATCCGGGATGCCCGGTATATGGGACAACGGAATTATCACTGGGAGGTGAGTGAGGTGCCGGTAGGTACCTACAAGGAAGGTACCGTTACCATCGACTTCATTGATGCGGAACACAAAGACCTGGTCAACCAGGCCGTGGCGACGGAGTTCGTGGTGAAAAACCAGAAGAACCAGGTGAAGCGCATCAACAGGATGGTCGCAAAGGTGTTCAAAGCGCTGGACAAGCAGGGGAAGTAGGTTTTGAGTTGTGAGTTGTGAGTTTTGAGTATCGAGTTACGAGTTAAAATTATATATTATGGAATACTTTAGGAGAGTGTTGATAATCCTTGTTGTATCAGTTAGTTATTCATTTATGAGCGGTGTGATGGGGCAGGGGGTGCCGGAAGGAGAGGATCCGGAATACCAGGAGAGTTGTACGAGCATCATGGCCGGGAGGGAGGCCACCACCGACGGGTCGGTGATCACCAGTCACACCTGCGATGCGTGGTACCGTACCTGGATCGACATCGTGCCGGCGCAGGATCACAAAGAAGGGGAGAAGGAGAAGGTGTACAAGGGGACGCTGCACACCTCCGCTGCCTGGAGCCGTGAGGGGGTGACCCTGGCGGGGGAGATCCCCGGCGTGCGGCACACCTATGCCTATCTCAACACGGCTTATCCCAGCATGAACGAGAAGCAGCTGGCCATCGGCGAGACCACCTTCGGCGGGAACAGGAAGCTGTACAACAAAGAGGGCATGTTCCTCATCGAGGAGCTGGAGCGCATCGCCCTGCAGCGCTGCACCACGGCCCGGGAGGCTATCCGCCTGATCGGTGATCTCATCAAAGAGTACGGTTATGGTGACTACGGCGAGTGCATCACGCTGGCCGATACGCGTGAGGTGTGGCAGATGGAGATCGTGGGGGAGGGTCCTGACAGGATCGGCGGCGTCTGGGTGGCGCAGCGCATCCCCGACGATCATGTGGGGATCGCTGCCAACATCCCCCGCATCGGGAAGATCGACCTGAAGGATCCCGACCATTTCATGGCTTCGGAGAACGTCTTTAAGGTAGCGAAGAAGCTGGGTCTGTGGGACGGCAAGGAGCCTTTTAAGTTCTGGAAGGCTTACGGCAACACCAAAAAGCCTTTTTCCATACGCGAGTATTATGTGCTGAGCACGCTGGCGCCCTCGCTGCATCTGAGCTACGATGCCGACGAGCTGCCTTTCTCGGTGAAGCCCGACGAGAAGGTGGACATCCGCCAGGTGCTGGCATTCTTCCGCACCACGTACGACAGCACGCAGTGGGAGATGATCCGCAACCTGAGAGTGCCGCACCGTTATCGCGACGAGCACGACTCCCTGGTCACGGACACGATCATCAGTCCTGCGGCCCATCCCTGGCTCTCGCGCGACCGGCGGGCCCTGCTCAATGCCCTGAAGCCGGGGGTGGTGAAGCGCGACCGCCCCATCTCGGTGCAGTACTGTGCCTACTCGTGGGTGGTGCAGCTGCGCGGCGACCTGCCCGACGAGGTGGGCGGCCGCCTGTGGTTCGGTCTCGACATCCCCCGCCTGGGGGCACGCATACCCATCTATGCCGGCAACCTGAGCGTGCCGGAGAGCTTCCGCCTGGGCGGGGAGGACCATTTCAGCCGGCAGTCGGCCCTCTGGGCTTTCCGCCGTGCCAACCGCCTGGCGCTGGTCAACTGGGGCAGGGGGAAGAAGGTGATCGAGCCGGTGGTAATGGAGTATGAGGACAAAGCCTTCGATGAGCTGCCGTACATCGAATCGCGGGCCCTGGAGCTGCTGAAAAAAGACCGGGAGAACGCCGCCGCCGGCGATACCACATATCTGGCCCGCGAGTACCTGACGCGTTACTCCAACGACTTCGCACGGGCTGTCGTCGACCGCTGGTGGGAGCTGGGCGACAGGCTGTGGGTGATGATGAGATGGAGCTTTTAGGAAGCTCGAAGCTTGATGCTTGATGCTCGAAGTGAGAAGTGAGAAGGACAGGGAATAATAAATTTTATTATTTTTGCAGGTAGACGGGTAAGAAGATCGTAATGATGAAAAAGATAGTGATCTTGTTTTTGGGAATAGTGATGGCGGGAGGGGTGCAGGCGCAGATCTCGTGGCTGCATTATCCCAACGGCTATCTTTTCCCGGCAGCCACGCCGGAGAAGTATTACTACGACCAGAAGGAGCAGGAGAAGAAGGAGGGGCTGCCCGGCATCCGTTACCGCCTCGATATGGGCGGCAGCTTCACCACCTCGCCATGGTACAAGGGCTTCTCCACGTGGGTGGCTCCCGGGTTCAGCTATACCGTCACGCCCCGTTTCTTTATCTCCGGCGGCGTACGTGTCGAGCAATACTTCCCCACGGGCGGCAGCTATCTCTCTCCGGGCGGTGAGCAGGGCTTTGCGGCTGGTCCGGCCACGAATATGGTCATCTATGCCAGCGGCACCTACCTGATCCGTCCCAACCTCTCGGTGACGGGCACCATGATGAAGAACCTCGATATCAACAAGAACATCTCTCCTTATGGCCGGCGGTTCAACTACGTGCCCGACAGCTATTCACTGCGTTTCGACTACCAGCTCTCGCCGGGCATCCATCTGGGGGCCGAGTTCCGGTACACCGACTACAGCCGGGTCAATCCTTTTGCCCCGGGCGGCATGTATCCCGGACCCTACAGGGGGTACACCCCTTTCGGCTACGGATGGTAGAGATCCGCCCTCCCTGCAGCGGCAGGGAGAAATCCTGTTTTTCCTGATGTGTGCATGATCCCGGGGATACTGTCTCTTACCGGCGGCTCCCGTTCAGCTCTTCCAGTGCTCTTTCGAGGATCTCATCCCTGCTCCTGTCGGTGGTATCCAGCGCCGCGGAGATATCGGGATAGTGACCCTCGTCCCAGTGTTCTCCGTGAAGGTCGATGAACTCGCTGGTGGAGAGGTCCCAGTGCCAGCCGTTGGCCAGGAAGCCGTCGGCCACCGATCCGGCGCCGCCGCCGCTCTTTTGACCTACGAAGGTGATATTGGGCAGGGGGTTGAGGTTGTACATCAGCGTGGTGGTGGCGCTGAAACAAAAAATATCGGTCAGGACCATCACGGGTTTCAGGAAAAGATGCTCACTGGCGGCAGGACGCAGGTAGAGCTTGCTGTCGGCAAAATCGTCTTTCCCCGGACCGGTCTTGAACCGCTCATAACCGATATACACCTCTTTATCGGTGAAGTAAGACGCAAAAAGGGTTGACATTTTCGGGTCTCCGCCGGTGTTATCCCGGACGTCGAAGATCAGACCTTTGTCCTCTTTGAAAGTGGCAAAGATCTTTTCGATCTCGTCGGTGGAAAAGGAAAACAACCAGGAGCCCACGCGCAGGTATCCTATGTCGCCGGCCTGGGGGAGATGGCCATAGATGGCCTTGGTGTTCCCGTCCTGGTCTTTCATCCAGGTGATGTCCGGTGCCACATCTTCTCCGATATAGTGCTCCAGCAGGATGTCCCTGTCCAGTGCCGGAGGATAGGCCGAATAGAAATCATACGTAAAAGTGGTATCCTCTTTGCTCAGGTCGGAGTGACCGTCCCGCAGGCGGTTGGTGATGATCGTCAGTCTGGAGAAGAGCTCATCTTCGTTGAGATCGTCCGTGATGGTAGCACCGATGGAATCCTGCAGATGGTCGATATCCACCCCTTTATATTCAAGCATGGCGAATTTTTCGCGTACGAGATCTGCATATTCATTGAAGATATCCAGGTTGGAGGTGCCGGGGTTGGGTTTCATGAAGATCTTCTCACAACCCGTGGTGAGCATGACGGCTGCTGTCAATAGGATATAGATCGTTTTTTTCATCTTGGAATCGTTTTTTGATCAGACTATTTTTCCCGGTGGAGGATGTTGACCCTGAAAACCAGGTTGTGCAGGCCCCAGGTAGTGGGATAACCGGAAACGACGGAGAAGCGCTGCATTTGCCAGTTGTACGACAGGGAGATCCTTTTGCGGAAAAGGAAGGAGTACTGCGTCTTCAGGATGAAATTGTTTCCGGGGTGGGTGAACCTGGCATAAGCATAAGTATTCGGATCACCCATGCCGGGATCCTGATAGTCCACTTCCCCCTTTTCGATCCTCTTCTGTTTGTAGTTCATGGCAAAACCGGGACTTTCACTCTGAACACCGATCAGTGCCAGGTCGGCCATGGCCTGGAACTGCCATTTTTCACTGAGACGGGTACGGTAAAGGAATGACCCGTACAGGGAGTTTCCGAAGGTTGCAAAGGTGGAATTGTTGGTCAGGTTGGTATAGACACGGATATAATTGTTAAGGAGATCCACCCGGCCTCCCACGTAGATCTTGTCATTGAGTCCTTTCAGATACTTGAAATAAGGGTTGATATACATCACCAGGGATGTGGCCTGGTCATGTGTGGCAGCATGTTCACTGGCGATGTTAAAGGAAAAGCCGGGTTCCCAGAAATGTTTTCCCCGTTTAAAATGGGAAAAACCCAGTTCCAGGAAAGCCCCCATGCCCCCTTCTCTGACGTCCGAATATTTGGTGTCCTGGAAGCTGCTGTAACTACCTCCCACATC
>CAZYQV010000027.1:0-3273 GCA_964649775.1 uncultured Rikenellaceae bacterium | reverse complement strand
AGGCCTCGCCGGCCAACCGCTACACCCGCAACACGGGGACGGTACGCATGAGCGATGACGACGGGAAGAGCTGGAGCCACAGCCGTACCGTCACGCCCGCCTTCTTCGCCTATTCATGCATGGCGCCTCTCGCCGGCGGCCGCATAGGCCTCCTGTACGAGGCCGATCATTACCGGACGATCCGTTACCGTGCTTTCTCCACTGGCTGGGTTAAAGAAGGTGATCCAAAGGAAAAGGAGGAACCCTATCTGTCGATCCCCCTGATCGATCTGGACAAGGAGACCTCCCGGCAGGTGGTCGTGGATAAGGAGGAGGGACAGTACCTGGGCCATCCGACCACACTGCTCCTGGAGGACGGCAAGACCATCCTGGTGGTCTACCCCAAAGGGCACGGCCGTGGTGCCATCGTTTACAAGCGCAGTACGGACGGAGGGCTTACCTGGAGCGGGCGGCTTCCCACACCTCCTTCGTGGGCGACGTCGAAAGAGGTGCCTACCCTCTTCCGGACGACGGATAAATACGGAAAGAAAAGGGTCATCCTCTGGTCGGGACTCTACCCGGCGCGCCTGGCGGTGTCGGAAGATGACGGGAACAGCTGGAGCGAGCTGGAACCCGCCGGTGACTGGGGAGGTATTGTGGTGATGGGCTGCATGACCCCGGTGAATGCCGGGAAAGGTCACTACATGGCCATGTTCCACGACGACATGCGCTACTTCACCCGCGACGGGAAGGAGCGTTATGAGCAGGACCGCAAGGACTTCAACAGCCGGATGTTCACCCTGTACAAGACCTTCACGGAGGATGGCGGCCTGACCTGGTCGTATCCCCGGCCTGTGATGAGCTCGCGGGAGATCCATATCTGCGAGCCGGGCATCATCCGCTCGCCCGACGGCTCGCGGCTGGCGGCGCTGCTGCGGGAGAACAGCCGGCGCGATAACTCACAGATCATCTTCTCCGACGACGAGGGAAAGACCTGGAGCCGTCCCCGGCCGCTGCCCAACGAGCTCACCGGCGACCGCCATGTGCTCAAATATGCCCCCGACGGCCGGCTGGTGGTGGTCTTCCGCGACCACAGCCCGCGCGAAGACAATGAAGAGCTGGTCAGGATCGCCCGGGAACGGGGAGAGACCAACTACAGCAAGGTGGCCGAAGAGACCGGCCTGGGCAGTCCCACCGAAGGGGACTGGGTCGCCTGGGTGGGCACCTGGGACGACCTGGTGAACCGCACCAAAGGACAGTACCGGATACGACTGAAAGATAACAAGGTGGGATGGGACTGCGCCTATCCGGGTCTGGAGCTGCTGCCCGACGGTACATTCGTGACCACCACCTACGGGCATTGGGAGAAAGGGGAAGAACCGTATATCCTCAGCGTAAGGTTCAGACTGGAGGAGATGGACAAGAGGGCCGGGGGGAAATGATGGAATGATAGAATGAGTGAATGAATGAATGAGTGGAAAGGGGGAAGGGGGAAGGTTAAAAAGTTGAAAAGGTTATTAGGATCACAGGGAAAATTTATAGAAAACATATATAATCCTTATATTTACTGCCGGTAACGAATCTTTTTTATTATGGACGATATTCTTGAAAAACTGACGATCGTGGTCAAAAGAGGGAAAGCTAGCAAAGACTCTCCCTATCCTCCTGATCTGAAAGGCCAGGACGGTGCCGACGAGCTGACGGCCGAAGCCCTGAAGATGGGATACAGTGCTGATGATGTGCTGCAAAAAGCCCTGGTGAAAGGGATGCATCTGATCGGTGAAGATTTCAGCGCCGGCAGGGCTTTTGTCCCCGAGATGCTGATGGCCGCCAAGGCGATGAAAGCGGCCATGAAGCATATTGAACCTTTCTTCAGGTCGGGCTCGGTGAAACAGAAAGGTACGGTCATCCTGGGAACGGTGCAGGGCGACCTTCACGATATCGGCAAGAACCTGCTGGGGATGATGATCGAAGGGGCCGGATGGAAAGTGGTCGATCTGGGGGCCGACACCCCCTTTGAGAAATTCAAAACGGCCCTCGAAGAACATCCCGGCGCCATCGTGGGCATGTCGGCCCTGCTGACCACCACAATGGTCAACATGAAAGGGATCACCGAGAAGATCAAAGCCATGAACCCCAAAACAGTGGTGATGGTGGGAGGAGCACCCCTCTCGCAGGATTTCTGCGACCAGATAGGAGCCGACTTCTATTCTCCTGACCCGCAGGGAGCTACGGCATTTCTTGATGAGTTGGTCTCCTGAACCCGGCCACAGAACAATACCGGGGAAAAGAGCATGGATCCGTTATACGGGAAATCTCAAATTCCAAATTCCAAATCCCAAATAATATTCAATAATCAAATCGCAATATCCAAAACACGGGCAGTTGTTGTTTGAATTTTGAGTGTTGGGATTTGTGATTTGTGATTTGGGTTTTGAATATTGGTATTTAACAGCATTTTGGTGAAAAAACATTTCCACATCCGCCTGGAGCCGCTGGGCAAGAAGATCCGTGTGGCGGAGGGCACGCCGCTGAAAGATATTCTTTTTTCTTATGGTGTCGAGTTCCCCTGCGGTGGAAAAGGGCTTTGCGGCGGCTGCCGGGTGAAAGTGCTGGAGGGGGAGGTCTCTTTTGATGCCGCCCACAGGAATGCCCTGGAGAAACTGGGGCTGGCGGATCCCTGGCGGCTGGCCTGCCGCAGCATGATCACGGGCGATGTGACCCTGGAGATCGGTCAGTTCGAGACCTTCATCCTGGCCGACAGCTCCCCTTTTCATTTCCGGCCGCGCGAGGGCTACGGCATTGCTTTCGACATAGGTACCACCACGCTGGTGGCACAACTGATCAACTTGCAGGATGGGGAGGTGATGGCCGTAGAGACGGATGTCAACCCCCAGGCCCGGTACGGTGGGGATGTGATCTCACGCATCGAATATGCCGTGCTGCAGAACGGTTCGGCGGAACTGACCCGCCTGATACGGGAAAAGTTCGGCATGATGACTGGAAAACTGCTGAAAAAATGCGGAGGAACGCCGCCTGCCAGGATCCTGGTCGCCGGCAATACGGTCATGCATCATCTTTTTTGCGGATATGATCTCACGCCCATGGCTTCCTATCCTTTTGAGACGCAGCAGGGCGGAGCCTGCCGTTTTGTTGCTGAGGATCTCGGATTGCCGGCCGATCATACGGAGATCATCTTCCTGCCCGTCCTGGGCAGTTTTGTCGGCAGCGATATCCTGGCCGGCATCGTCGCCACGGGCATGGCGGAGAGCGAAGCACCGGTGATCCTGGTCG